>JBNKEI010000177.1:0-71163 GCA_050288705.1 Myxococcales bacterium | reverse complement strand
GCGTTCGTACGGACAAAGATTAAAAGTTTAATTTCTGGCCGTACCTTGGAGCCCACTTTTAAATCAGGTGATAAAGTGGCAAAAGCTGACGTGGAAGAAAGGGAAATGCAGTATTTATACGTACAGGGCGAAGAGTACCATTTTATGGACTCTAAAACTTACGACCAAACCTTTCTTTCCAAAGACCAGCTAGGAATGGCTCGTAACTTTCTTAAAGAAAACATCACTGTGCATATTTTGTTCTACAATGGTCGACCCATTGGGGTTGACGTTCCTAACTCGGTGGACTTAAAGGTCACCCTGTGCGATCCCGGTATCCGGGGGGATACTGTTTCCGGGGCACAAAAGCCGGCTACTGTGGAGTCAGGGTATGTAGTAAATGTCCCCCTTTTTATTGAGCAGGGAGACATTGTTCGTATTGATACTCGCAGTGGGGAATACTTGACAAGAGTTGCGGGGTGACAGAATTAGAACCTTGTTAGAAAGAAGCTTTACCATCTCTTGACTTGGAAGCTTTTTTTTGGCTAACTGACTCTACTATCGTCGTAATGAGGCAGGCTCGCGACGTGGTCTGTGTGCGGCATTATTAGATAGATACTAGATTAGCCCCATCATTTGGTGGGGCTTAGTACAATGAGCGGCCATCCATCGTGGCGATCGACAGAAATAAAATAATCGAAGCCGCGACCAAATATGTCCAGAAGGGGCAGTTCGATAAAGCTATTCGCGAATACTCGAAGCTTCTCGACGCTGACCCCAAAGATGTCCGGATACAGCAAAAGCTGGGTGAGCTGTATCAGAAAAAGGGCGATAGTTCCCGGGCGGCCGAATATTTTTTTAAGGTTGCTGAGACCTATGCCGCCGACGGTTTTTTTCTTAAGGCGGTGGCGGTTTACAAGCAAGTATTGCGGCTGAATCCTAATTTAGTGGAGGTAAACCTCAAGCTAGCGGAACTGCATCAACAACTAGGTCTAATTGGTGACGCCATAGCCCAATACCAGCTAGTTGCTAATCACTACGAAAAAACTGGAAACACTCGTGCTAGCCTGCAAACGCTTCATCGCATGGTGGATCTCGATCCCGACAATGTAGCCAGCAGGATAAAATTAGCAGAGCTTTATGCCCAGCAGCAGATGAGCTCGGAAGCCATAGTTGAGTTTCAGGCGGCATCAGAATACCTAAAGAAAAACAGCCGCATCGATGACTATTTGAGGGTTGCCGAGCGGCTTTCGTTTCTCGACCCAGGTAATCTAGATTTGACACGGGAGTTGGCCAAAACCTATCTTTCGCGACAAGACGCTAAAAGAGCTCTAAATAAACTACAGATTTGTTTTAAAGCTAATCCTAAAGATGTGGACACCCTGCAAATGTTGGCGCGGGTGTTCGAGGATATGGGGCAGATACCAAAAACAGTTTCTGTGTATAGGGAGTTGACCAAAATTTTTGCCGAACAAAAGCGAAATGAAGAAGAAATGGCAGCTTGGAAGAGAATTCTGGAGCTTAGCCCTGATGACTTGGAAGCACATGCTGTTTTGCAGCCTCCTGCCCAGTCAAAATTAGCAGAGCCAAGTAATTCTTTGCGTGTCACTGTAAAACCTTCTGCGGTTTCGCCAACTAGTACCGAGCGAGGTTCTGATAAGTCGTTACGAGAACAGGTGCGCCGCCTGCTTACTGAAACCGAAGTGTATACAAAATATGGTTTGCGCGAGAAAACCCTTGGCCACCTTCAGAAAATCTTAGAACTTGCGCCTGATTGTATTGAGGCCTACGAAAAACTAGTTTCATTTTATCAGTCGGCTGGCGATATTCGCTCATTGATTGAAAGCCTGGTGGAGACCATTAGGCTGTCTATTCGACAAAACAAGTTAGAAAAGGTGCATGAATACTTAGAACTGTTAAACAGCCATGATCCTGCCAATCCGCTAATTGATGAATTTCTAAGCGCTGTTCATAGGTTGGAAGCAGCAGAAGCGAGCAACAATTTTATCCAGCCATCATTAATCCCGCCGGTACCGCCGGAAACCATTCCCGAAATCGAAGGAGAGCCTGATCCTGATCCTGATTCTGATGAAGAATCCATGCTTCTCGATCCTGCTGCCATGGACTACGAAGGCGATCAGCCACCTCCGTACGATATGGCTTTGGAGTATGTTGCCCAAGAAGACGAGCACAACAACGAGCAAGAAGACGTATTGGTAGAGAGCTATTCAAGCGAAGATGACACCGCTTTGTCTGCCGCCGCTGGGTCCCTAGAATATGAAGAACAGGTGCCAGAGGTGTCCTCTGTTCCTCCATTCCCAGTGGCAGCGTTAGGCGAACACGAGTTTGCCGATTATTCTGACGACGAATTAGACGAAGCTGACTTTTTTCTGGAACAGGGCATGCCGGTAGAAGCCCAAGAAATTATTAGTAAGGTACTGCTGGCTTTTCCCAACTCGCCCCGAGCTCAAGAGCTATATCAACGATTGCAATCACTAACCGGCACGCAGCTATCTTCTGCGCAAGATAGCGAGTCCCCGGCGCAACTTTCTATTCAATATATTCCTGCTGCTGAAGACGACAATGGTTTCGATTTGGCGAGCGAGCTTGCCGAAGACTTCGACTTTGAACTGCCCAAAACCGACGATTTTCAGGATTTTCAATATTCAGTAGAAGACGTGCTCGGTGAGTTCAAAAAAGGGTTGAAAAACGTAGTAAAGCCCGAAGATGTGGAAACTCATTATGATTTGGGAATTGCTTACAAAGAAATGGGTCTTCTAGAAGAAGCCATTGGCGAATTCGAGCAGGCCGCTTTTGCTGGGGTAGGCACCAAAAGAGAGGTGGAGTGCCTGGCTATGATGGGGGTATGCCGAGTGGAATCAAATAAAGTTTCCGAGGCGGTGGAAACCTTCCAACGCTGCCTGACTTTATCGCAAATTACAGCGGAAATGGCAAAATCAGTTCATTATGAGCTAGGCCTAGCTTACGAAAAAATGGACCATCCTAAACAGGCCATGCGCCACTTGCGAGAAGTGGAGAGGGTTGATCCTGAATATCGCGAAATTCAACAAGCTATTGGTCGGTTACAAGGGAGTCAAGATCTTAAAGAGAAAAAGACGCATAATGTAGGGTACGTTTAATAGAAAATAAACCTAGTAGCTCGTAAATTTTGGTAGACCATGACTTATCTGGAGTTTTTTGAGCTCTCACAGGAGCCTTTTGCTAATTCGCCGGTGCATCGGTTCTATTACAACAGCATTCAGCATTCACAAGCTCTTACCAGATTGATGCATGCGGTTTCTTATATGAAGGGCCTCGCTCTATTGATAGGTGATATCGGGGCGGGAAAAACTACTCTGGCGCGACGCATGTTGGACTCATTGCCTGAAGAGGAATATGAAGCGGCATTATTGGTCATAATACATAGTGGCATTGATGCCAATTGGTTGTTGAAGCGTATTGCTCTGCAGATGGGGGTGGTAGATCCCGCTCACGAAAAATTGGCGCTTCTTTCCCAACTTTATCAGCGACTTTTACAGATTTATGAGCAAGGAAGAAAAGCAGTGGTGCTCATTGATGAAGCGCAAATGCTACATACTCGTGAGCTCATGGAGGAATTTCGCGGTTTGCTAAATTTGGAAGTTCCCGAAAGAAAGCTGGTTTCTTTTGTATTTTTTGGTCTTCCGGAAATTGAGCAAAACTTGCAATTAGATCCACCCCTTGCCCAGCGAGTTTCTCTGTGTTACCGATTAGAGCCATTTTCGGTGGACTCTACCGAGGCATACATTAAACACCGACTTCGCCTAGCGGGTTGTCCCAAAATGCCATTTTCCCAACCAGCCCTACAAGCAATTCACGAATATTCTAAGGGTACGCCTCGGGTTATTAACACTATATGCGACAATGCACTTTTCGAATCGTTTACCAAACGGTCAAAAACTGTAGAAGTCGAGCAGGTTCAACTGGTAGCGTCTGATTTGGGAATGGTTATGGCGAGCATTCCTCGAAATTCACCTGGTGTGGTGAGGCCAGCAGACGAAAAAGTGGATTTTGCTGAAATTGATCGCTATCTTGAAGGCCTTAAATAGGCCCGGATAATAAATATGCTTTTTGGTAGGTAACCACGTCCTGTGAAGCGAAATTTTGGTCGTATCTTTATTATCGTCTTCTTGGGAAGCATAGTGTCTTTAACGCTGTTAGTGCGTACCAAGTGGGCGGGTCGGCAAGCTTGCTCTCTTGCCGAAAACCGACTTTCCAAGGCCCTAGGAATAAAGCTTAATCTTGGTTACTGCAACCTTGATCCCCTCGGCGGAAAAATTGTGGTAAGGCAAGTGGAAGCTTTTTTGCCTGGAGAAAAGCAGCCGTTTGTTTCGGCAAATCGCCTAGCAGTCCGGTTTCAATCTTTTGACTTGTTTACGGGATCACTAAAGCTAAATCGGATTGAAGTGCTAAAGCCACGAGTGCGAATGCATGTTCCCTACGTTGCTTCTTCCAGGGCTGTTAAAGGAAATTGGTCAGCAAACGCCAGCGAAATAAATGATTTTTTGAATAGACTGAGTAAACTAGAAATAAATAATCTGTTAGTCATTGATGGAAAATTGCTGATAGAAAGCGAAGATGGTTGGGGGGTGGAGCTTGAGCGAATAAATATAGGCGCACAATTAGTTCGAGGAATTTATTCTCTTGATCTTTCTATTCCCAAAGGAAAGATAAATGCAGATAATCGTTTTAATCTTATTGCTATCCCTGAGCGGCAAATAAGCACATTATCTCTTTCCCAAATACGATTTTCTGGCTACTATCAAGCCAAAAATCAACGCCTTAAAGTTCATCAGGCAAAAGCGACACTAGGCGATTCACAACTGTCGGCAATGGGGGAGTTAAACAATATTTTCCAAACCAAATCTGCGCGCATTCGAGCAGAGGCATCGGTTGTGGTTCCTTTAAATTTTCTTACCGACATTTTGGGCGAACAAGCCCCCAAAATGAAAGGAAAAGTATCGATTGCGGTCAAAAAAGTTGTGGGCAGCATAGACGATCCTCAGGCAGAGGCAGAAATTGTTTTATCCCAGGCAAAAATAGCCGACTATGATGTAGGCGACACTAATCTAAAGATTAAAGGAAATAAAAAGGAAATTCATATTGAGGCATTGGAAGCTGAAGTAGGAAACGGCAAAGTTAAGGCTAAAGGAGTGGTAGAAGTAGGGGGAAAATTTCCTATTCGAGGTCAAGTAGATTTAGATTCAGTGAAATTCGGAGCATTGTTGGAAAGACTTACCCTGCCACATGCATGGGTGGACTATTTGGCATCGGGGCAGGTAAAAGTGGAAGGTAGCTTATTGCCATTTCGTATCAAAGGACCGGCTTCAATTAAAATTCGTGACTTTCGAGTGTATGACCAAGCATGGGATTCACCCTCCAGGCCATTTCGAATTTTTCAATTCAATACTATTAAAGTGGATGTGCTAGCTGATTTCAATTCCGAGCGTGTTCGTTTATATCAAGGAAAATTACGCGGTCCTGGTTCGAATTTACAAGCTAATGCTTCATTGTATTTTAGCGAAAATCAGGGTTTTAGAGTAGATACCCGAATCGCCGAATTAGATTTAGGTGAATTGAAGCACTTGCTAGGAATTCCTTGGAAAGGGAGGCTTTCTGGTGAGGCGCACATCAAGGGGCCGTATTCTGATCCCAAAATTGACGGAAACGTAAGCATTGATGAGTTTAGATTTCATTCGCTTTCATTAGGAAAAACCCAGACAAAGATTCATTACCAGACTCCAATGCTTACTTTTTCGGAAACCAGTGTGAGTAAAGAGCGCACGCTAATTGATGCGGAGGGAAGTTTTAAATTCGGCAAGGCAATGCCTTGGGTCCAAGCTCGGGCAAAAATAAGAAAAGGACGTCTTTCCGATGTATTGGACATGGTTAAAGAAGAGCACTCTATATTTTCGCTGCTATATAAAAAAGCGAAAGCTCGCGTATCAGGAGAAGCCGCTATTTCCGGCCCACTGATGACCGCTAAATCGACAATTACAGTTAATCTAAACAGGGCCAGATATTTAGGAAGACGACTAGGAAAAGGAAAGCTAATTATTCGAGCAATGGATGGAGAACGTATTGAGTTAGAGCAGCTTGATCTGGCTGGTCCATTGGGGCGCATATCTTTGCATGGTCACTTGCTGTTAGATCGCAGCCTAGATTTTCGGCTGGATGCTTCGAATTTATTACTGCAAGAGCTCTGGAACCCGCCAATTAGGAATTCCAAAATAAATACATCCAATAAATTTGCCGAAGGGAATTTATCTATTCAGGCACATTTTTGGGGTAATCCTAATCGCCCACAAGGGGAGGGGGTAGTGTCGGCCAAAGGTATTTCCATTGGTGGTTCCAACCTAGGCGAAGGAAAATTTTCAGTTTCGTTGGCAAATTCCACTTTAGCTCTGCGAGGATCATTGGGTAAAGATTTGCTACTTGATGGCCGGTTAGTTTTGGAAGCAGATAATCCGTTTGCTTTGGGAATAAGCGCCAATACCGCTAGCTTAGAGAAATACATTAATTGGATTCCCGGATTTCATGGAGAATTAGAAGGCGAGTTAATGGCCACCGGAGTTCTTTCTCACTGGAAAAAAATGCGCGGAGATATTTGGATTTCTCGGTTAGCAGTGGGGAATGGCGAATTTTTGGCTCGCAACGACGCGCCAGTTGAGGTTTCATTTCAGGAAAACGCCTGGGAAGTAAAGAGTTTGGCGCTGCAGGGTCCCAACAGTACTACATTGGTGGCGAACGGTATTAAGCGCGCCAATGGACTAATCGATGCCTCGTTAGTAGGTTCTTTTGATGTGCGGTTGCTAGAGTCGTTTTTTCCTTGGTTAAAACAATCAGGAGGAACGGTAAGTATAAATGCCAGTTTTTCGGGCTCAATACAAAAACCAACGGTAGTAGGAACAGCACAGTTGGAAGATGGGCGTTTTTTGATTCAAGAAATTCCGCTGAGCGCTCGTGACGTAACCGGTTTACTAGAATTTTCGCAGAATAGAATTTTTATTACTCAGTGGAAAGGAATAGTTAATCGTGGCGAGGCACTGGCTTCGGGGACGGTGGAAATGGTGAATTTCAGTCCCCATCGCATCGATATTTCTGCCTTGTTAAAAGACGTACATCATTCGATAAATCAGTTTCAACCGGTATTCTCGGGAACCTTGAACCTACAAGGAAATGTGCCTCGATTATTTCTTTCTGGTCAGCTAACGCTTTCGCGATTTAGATACTCCAAAGATATTGACTTGGATACGGTTTTGTTCAGTGAACGATCGCGGCCGCTGGAGGCGAGAAAATACGAAAAAAAGGACGAATTCCTTCAGTATGACTTGAAAGTCAATATTCCCGGAGGAGGGATTGCTAAAATAGATAACAATGTATCAAAAATCTCGTTTAGAGGTGACCTGAACGTGGTAGGTTCTAACGCACATCCGGGTTTGATAGGAGAATTGGTCGCAGAGAAAGAAAGTAAGGTCTTTTTCCGTGGCAATGAATTTCAAATAACTCACGCTACAATGGATTTTCATGAGGAAAATCGGGTTGCAGCGGTGGTAGATGTCTCTGCAGCAGGACAGATACGCGATTATCGGTTAACTGTACATGCCTTTGGTCCGGTGGAAAAATTACAAGTGGAGTTACAAAGTGAGCCAGAAATACCTCGTGCAGATATCGTGGCCCTACTTACTCTGGGAGGAATTAGTCGCGATTACGGGGAACAACTCGCTGGGGGCGGCGCGGGGTTTGCCAGCGAATTTCTTTTTAGTGCGGTGGGGTTTGATAAACAGCTTAAAAAATTTGTTCCCAAAAATAAGATATTTCGCGATTTCAAGGCTAGCGTTTCTACCCAGTATTCTGATTCAGGCGGAGGAGTTGAGCCGATTGTGCGTTTAGAATCACGATTGTTTACCGATGCGTTTCGTTTGCGGCTTTCGCGGCCCATGATTTCGGGGAAGGGTTCGAAAGCACAAGCGGAATATAGGTTTAACGAAAGAACTTCTGCTCAGGCCGAGTGGGACGTGGGGAGCAGCGATAATAGCTCTCTAGGCGACTTTGGTCTTGATCTCAAATACCGGTGGGAACTCGAATAGTCGCCTGGTTGGCAATACTTTTAGTGGTAGGGTTGGCGGGTCAGGCGAGGGGTGAGCTACCCCAAGCGAGAGCGCAGCTTGGCAATGCGCGGTTAGCAAACTTGCCAGTAGAAGAGTCATATCTATCTAAACAAATGAATCCCTTGACTTCGAACCTACGGTCCTACGCTCGGGACGACCGAATTCCGTTTGTTTCGAGCGTAAGGCCGTTAGGCCCGAAGTCGAGAAACTTAGCGCAGATTACAACCGTTGACGAGCGCTTTGAAGATATGCATGCATACTTTTCCGGAGCTTTTCAAATAGAATCAGTACGCTTAGTAATTCCCGCATCAATTAATGCCTCGGGGAATGTTCCTGGCCTGGAAGAGCTCGTTGATTTGCAGCCTGAAGAAGTTATTGAACGACAGAAAGTACAACGGACCATCGAACGTCTTTATGCAACGGGAATGTTTTCAAATGTGGAAGTAGTTGCAAAAAAAACCGTTTCCCAAAAAGTTGCAATTGTTATCTATTGTCGAGATCGCGAATACTTTGACAGGGTTGCAATTGTAAGCAATCAGGCAATAAATGAGGATATTCTTCTCCAAAAAGCAAATATTGCCAGGGGAAGAGCAGAATATTATCCTGAATACGTCGAAAATATTGCAGATCGAATTCGCGAAATTTATAGTCGTGAAGGTTATAATCAGGTCAGAATTAAGCACCGACTTGTCTCTGACGAAAACGGCAAAACTTTACAGTTGCAAATCGACGAAGGAAAACCTTTGCTAATTCGTTCTTTTAGCGTGGAGGGAAATGCGTGGTTTTCTTCTGAGGAAATTCAGAGAATCTTGCAGATAGAATTGGGCTCAATTCTGAATTTTGAAAACCTGGAACAAGGTCTTGAGCGGCTTCGCGACAGGTATAAGGCAGAATCGTTATATCAAGCAAAAATTGGTGCTGTGGAATATGATGAAACCGACCTGGGGGCAATTGTCCGACTAACGGTGAGCGCAGGTCCAAAAATATCTTTTCGATTCGAGGGTAATAATGCCTTCTCATCAAAAAAACTTAGTAGTGTTTTGGCATACGACTCTGAAGAGATGTTTGACCAAAGTATGCAAGGTATTTTAGAAGATAGGTTAACTTCTTGGTATAAGCGTCAAGGATTTGCCGATGTTAAAATAGTTTCTCGACAGATAGTAGTTGAACATGGCAAATACTTATTTATTCAGTTTATGATTCATGAGGGGGCTCCGTTACGAATGGTTTCTTTGAATTTTTTTGGTAATAAGCATTTTAGTTCAGAGTTTTTGCGCAGGCGAGTAGAAGAAGTTTTGCAAGAAGCTTTTTATAAGGAAGGCGGTGATTCTAGAAATCAAGGGGTCGAATTGTATACTGGAAAAAAAGAGAAGAATCCTCCATACTATACCGATCCCTTGGGAGTGTTCTGGGAGCCCGCATATCTACAAGCAATTTCCAATATTCTAGCGCTGTATCAGGCCGACGGTTATCTGGATGCCCTGGTTCAAAAAATGGAAGTCGATCGGAATGAAAAAAAGAGAGAGGTAAATCTTAGAATTTATATCCAAGAAGGTGAGCAGACTACTATCTCCAAAATCGTTTTGGAAAATGCTCCTTTTGCAGAACTAAAGGCTACGATTCAGCTTAAAGAAGGCAAGCCTTATAATTCATTAGAAATTGAAGAATCGAGACAAGCAATTATTCGCGAGTTAGAGAAAAAGGGATATCTCTTTGCCAAAGTGAACGACCAGGTGCAGTTTGAACCGGGAAGAAAGTTGGCGCGAGTACGTTTCTTGGTAGCAGCCGGACCGCAAGTACGGGTAGGAAGAATTTTCTTGCCAGGTTTGGTGCGCACTGATGAATCAATGGTAAGAGCCTCGCTTGCAGTGCACGAGGGAGACATTTTGGACCCGGAAACGTTGGCCCAAAGCCAACGCAATCTAATTAGACTGGGTATTTTTGCGACTGTGGCTCCCAGAATAGGAATGCCTAACGTCCCTGAGCCGGTAAAGGATGTATACTTCACATTGGTGGAACGTAAAACCCAAAGCATTACCATTGGTGGAGGGTATTCAATTGCAAACGGTCCTCGCGTTTTTTTTGAGTATTCAAAGTTAAATCTCTGGGGCCGTGCTCTGCAATTTCATGCTCTTACCAAAGTTAACGACACAAATTTTAATTACGAAAATTTTGATAGTTCTCTGCGAAAATTGGGGGTAATAGATTCGTCAGACGATGAGCCATTGAATTTCGCCAAATGGCTTCGAGGATTAGTAGGCAGTGTGAATATTGGCATTTCCTATCCGCGAATGCTTACGTTACTTCCATTGCAGGCAGGATTACGAGCTGATTTGGTACTAGAACGTGTTCATCGTCCTTCTTATGATTATTCTCGTCCCGCAGCAATTATAGGAACAGACCTAATTGGATACCGTGAATTTTCATTTTCACTACAATACGAAGTTGAAATGATTGAAATGGTGAATCGCCAAGACGACTCTGCCGTTACCTCAATTCCAACTCAAAGTGATCGAGAAAGGCAACGATTTCCTGATGGAATATGCTATTTTCATTCTTTACGGCCGACAATTAGTTACGATCGCAGAGACGACCCAGTAAATCCCAGAAAAGGTATTTTGTTGACAGGCTCCAGTGAATTTGTTCGGTCTTTAGGCGGAAAAACAGAATACTCTAAATTTGTCAAGCTAAGTGGGCAGGTTACTGGGTACATTCCTTCACTGGGTGGAAGTGTATTTGCTCTTACCGCTAAGGCGGGGAAAATAATTCATCTAGATGGTAAGTTGGAAACCATTATACCTCATCACTTTTTTATGGGAGGAACATACACATTACGCGGTTTTGCAGAAGGCGAATTAATTCCCGAAGATGATCGGGAATTAGCGCGTAAATCAATTAGTGCTGGAATAAACCCTTCCAGCACTGGCGGCGAACTAATGGTTCTTGGCCGCAGTGAGCTGCGGATACCGCTCTCACGGCAAGTAGATCTTGCCTTGTTTCTTGATGCTGGCAACCTTTGGAGAAGCGCCGCGAATTTTAAGTGGCGGCGTTTTCGCTATGGCGGGGGGGCAGGAATTCGCTGGGCTACCCCCATTGGACCGGCAGCATTTGACCTAGGATTTAATCTTTTGCGCGACCGACAGCTTCGTGAACCATTGGCATTTCCTCATTTTAGTATTGGATTATAAGAATCGCATTATTTCGGTTAGCTCAGTGTGTTGTTCTTTCTTCCCAAGCTCCATTTCAGGGCTGGCGGGGTAATTACTGTAGTAACGATTACCATTATGACAATGGCGGAATACAAACCCTGGGAAAGCACCGGTTTTCCTCCAAAAGTCAAATGTAAACCAATGCCCGCAAAAATCAGTCCCACTTCACCCCTAGGAATCATTCCTATTCCTACAGAAATGCGGTCGATGGACTTACCAAAAACTCCTAGAGAGCACACTTGCTTACCAATAATCGCCACTATACATAGGACCGCGGCCAGCGCAATAACACCGGTTTCTCCGAAAGACCGTAAATCAGTGCGCATTCCCATTAACACAAAAAATACTGGCGTTAGAAATCCAGAAATAGGCTTTATTAATTCGTGCAAAGAGTTTTCTCCCCGACCTTTAAATTCTTGAAAGTGAACATCTTCCAGAATCAAACCGGCGGCAAAAGCCCCCACTATTGCTGCTAAACCAATTTGGTCAGCAAGCCAGGACAACAAAAAGCAGAATGCCAAACCGGTGGCTAATAATACTTGGCGCGAGCGTAATCGCGAAGCCAATTTAAATAGACGAGGAGAAATCGTCACTCCGACTACTAGCGACCCCACCAAGAATAAAAAAGACTTGCTTACAATTAGGCCCACGTTTTTTAGCGACAAGGCCGAACCATGGTCCGCAGCCGCAATGACCCCCGTTACCACTGCCAATATTACTAATCCCAGCACATCGTCAATTACCGCCGCACCAAGAATTACCCGCGCTTCTTTGGTATTGGACTTATTTAGGTCTTGCAATACTCTGGCGGTTATGCCCACGCTAGTAGCGCAAAGAGTTGCTCCCAAAAACAAATGCACATGCCACGTCATGTTAGGAAGCAACCAAGCTCCCACTCCCCAGCCTAAACCCATGGGAGCAGCTACTCCGAGAGTCGCGACCAAAAAAGAGGTAGGGCCAACTTTGAGCATTTGACTTACCGTCGACTCCAGCCCGACCTCAAACAGCAGCAGGAGCACACCCAGGGTTGCTAATAACTCAACGTATGTATTGGTTTTAATGAATTCAAAAGTCTCTATTCGGAAGCCATCCATGCCGGGAATGGAGAGAAGTGCAATATTGCCCATGATTACGCCAATCAACAGTTCCCCCAGCACCGAGGGCTGGCCAATCCGTGACGCGAGGTCACCTCCAATTTTCGAAGCGATTAGGATGATGGTAATTGCCAAGATTACCGGGGCGCTGTGATCGTTTTCGCCACCTGAAGCCAATGCTAGACTAGAGGTCAAAAGAGTACCCAAAAAGAAAAACCATTTCATAACTTTTGCTCACCTATGTGGAAGTATTTCACACACCATTTTCGCTTGTTAACTCGGGTGTCAATCATGCAAAATTACAGGTTCTTAGGGTGAAGTCTTGACCCCGGGTGGTATATCCTACCATTCGCTGTTGACAAAGGTCGAGAACGAAACAGTGTATATATAGGGCAATGGGTTCTACATTGGCTTGACAACCGAACAAGTACCCCCGGCCCCCTTTTTTAAAGGGGGAGTTTATTCACCTCAGTGGAAACTGAAGACTTTCCTAAAACTGCTATAGGCGCGAGCATATTCTCGTAAAGTGCTGGCAGAGTACCGATTTTGGTTACTCGCGAAGTGGTAGTGCTGAATAGTTACGTTTCATCACGAGTCAGGCTGCAATTAATGCCTACCCTTAATCTCTAATTTATTCTATCATCTTCGCCCATATTTTGACGACTTGATGTCGAAGAGAAAGTAAGATGTGCAAATTTAATTCCTTTCTGGTTATCCCGGCAGTTTTGTGCCTGTTTTTAACATCCTTGATCTTTGGTGGCTGCGGTAGCGATGACCTGGGCGCCTGCATTATCAAGCAGTCCGGCGACGACATGGTGATAGAAGATATCTCGCTCGAGGAGTGCCAGGAGCGCTTTGGCGAGAAGGCCGGAGCGACTGGGTGGGAGTGGAAGCCCAACTCCTGAGCGACCGAATCGATATGCTTGCCGGAAAATATTGGAGAGCTCAAAAATTTACGGGTTTTAAATGCCGATCGCAATAATCTGCAAAGCGTGCCAGAAAGCATTAGAGCGCGTGATGGACGAAACCCATCATGTTCGAAAATCGGGCGAATAAGAAGTTACCCCGTTGGCTGATATTCAACAAACTGTAGGTTGGGTTGGGGCGGTTTGCGAATCGCCCCTTTGTCATTTCTATCTAGTTTATTTGAATCCCCAACGCAAAGCCGGGATAAAATCGAGTAACTGAATCATCATTTCTTTTAACAGACTGAGGAGTTATAGCAATATCAAGATCATCTTCAATTTCTGCATGCATTACATTAAAAGCTGGCCCACCAACTATAGAAAAATGTTTAAAGATTTTCCATCCAGCCATAGCTCGAAGTGTAATAAGATGAGAATCTATGTGTTTTTCTCCTTCAAAAAAAGCCGCATAAACTGCATCTATATCAAGAAACCATTTTTTTTTGCTATCCCAATGCAGGCCTAACCC
The DNA here is from genome assembly GCA_050288705.1 of Myxococcales bacterium. Lineage (GTDB taxonomy): Bacteria > Myxococcota > Myxococcia > Myxococcales > UBA5297 > JBNKEI01. Next base: position 57,297 of record JBNKEI010000177.1, on the reverse strand, counting down.
CGCTAAAGGAGACCACATTTGATCGGGCGAGAGTTGTTTTGCTACACCCAAAAGAGTATAGAATTTTCGGCCACCGAACTTGACCCCAAAATTTGCTGCAGTAGCGTCACTTCCCCAGATCGAAACCGCGTGGTATCCGTTTTTTACATAATTGATTAACCCCAGCGGATAATCGCAATCTTTGGCAATGTTGATCAATCCAAATTGCACCGGAACTTTTGTCCCAATGTTTACTACTCCGATTTGGGTTCCCTGGAGATCCGCGAGCGCTAAGTTAACTGGCCCTATTTGAGCGCCAGTACTAGAATCTTTCAATAAATTGAAAACCCCGCCAAGTTGAGCGCCACTAAACTCGCCTGAAACAGTGTTGATGTACGCCATTTGTAGGCCCTGGCTTTTATTTCCAGCCCAATTCAATAGATGACCTATTTGCGCGCCATATAAGCTTCCGTTTACGAGATTGACCATGCCCAATTGCGCTCCTTTAGCTCTTTCGACAGCAAAATTCGCACCAGAAGAGAACTGCAATCCTTGAAGGATAGTAGTCTGACCCATAAATAAACTTCCAATGATATGGCTCACCATTGGCAGGTCTTTTTTAGTGGGAAAAAGCTCAAGGGCGGGAGTAATGTAAAGATTAAAAGGTACAATTTGATAGTTTTTCTTTTCATATACCATAGATGGATTCGAATCTGTTCCACGCAAAGCTACCTTTTCCGTGGAGACCATTCGAAATAAAGTAGAATTTAGAGTAACTTTATGAACCTTACTTAGATCTATTTTCGCGACAAATACCTTGCCGCCGGCCTCGAGGGTTATTCTATATTGGTCAGGCTCAAGACCCAACTCTATTAACGTGCCGCCTATTTTGCGAAGCTCAGCGACCAAATGCCCAGAACCATCGCGCAAATAGAGCTGTCCATCGATTTCCTTTCCCAGAACCAAGCCCGCAGAATTACCGTGCAAATCGGTTAGAACGAGGTCGCCTGTTCCCACTAGCTGGATGTCATAAGCTGGGTGTTGAGGCCCTGCTTGCGTGCGCTCAGTGCGGGCAAGTGTTTCGTTAAAAGAGTATTGATAAGCCTCGTGTAAAGTTACGCGTCCATCACGGTTTGCATCAGCTGCGCCTCGAAGACCAGTCAGAAAAGCATAGGTAAAATAGCTTGCGCCGATCCGGTCGGATTCTTGAGCAGCCTCGTCAGCAGAGGTGGCCGTGAGAAATGCATGGCCTTTAACTGTTGTCGAATTGTCGATTAAAAAAGGTGCAACTCGCTTTCCACCTTTCATGCGTATAATTGCCCCTGACGAGCATGAATCAAGAACCACAATGCGAACATCGGCCAGGAGGCGATCGATCGCAGCTCGTAAAACGGAATATGTTAATAATTGATTACTCAAGAGAAGGCCAGACTCATTAGAATGACCTGAATAATAGAATAACAATTCGATTCTCACTGCTTCAGCTCGCGCCTGCTCTATTCGCGCAGATAGTTTTTTTAAATTAGCCAGAAGAGTATCTCGACTAGGGTTCAACAACACGACCCGTTGCTCCTGGGAAATTCCTCCAAGTTGTTCTAGCACGCGAGAAACCGATTGAGCATCACTCGATGCATATCGCAAAAGCACTTGTTCTGAACCACCTTCATTGGAACCGACCAGGAATGCAAATCGTTTAACAGGAATCTTTGCCATCGCGGACAACGGAAGTAAAGCACACAGTCCAACGAGCGCGAACGTGGCACGTTTCATAAAGATTCCTTTTTTAACGTAAAAGAAAATTGTTCCAAAGATGCAGGAAGTACGAGCGTACCATTGCGTGCGTCGGGCTTCGCAGCCAGTGATCGAGTTGATTCAAGAACTGAATTTGGCGAAAATGGTTTATCCGAAACAATTAAAAAAAACCGTTCAAATTTGGGAGCTGCATCAAGCACAAAAGCGCTGGGAAGAGCAATTTCACCAGAAGCAGCTAGTTTTTCTACTCTGTTCGCTTGTTCGGGCATATGTAATGACACGCTGCCCGCGCCATCAATAGATAGAACCATCCCGTATTTCCTTCCAGCGGATATATAATGAAGTTGAATTATATCCTTAGCGCGGACCCAAGCACCGTTGGCAAGTCGTTCAGCCTTGTTGCCACGAACCCGATAAGCGATCAAATGAGGACGGATTCCTTTTAAGCGAACACTATTTGATGAATCGGAATCAAAATGTCCTTTTAATTTCGCTGGAAAGGGATGCACAATAATAAAAAGCGTCGCAGCAGCAGCTAAAAATGCTGGAATCATCACCGAGCGCCATGGTTGAATTCGCTTAAGCGTCATCCGTCGCAATCTTGAATTATTGATTTCTTCATTACAGTCAACTTTTGCACGTCGACGGATTTCTGGGACAATTTCAGAGACAGGATATTGTTTCAAAACATCATTATTCGAAGCCTCGATTTGCGCTATCCGAGCTTGTAATGCCACGTCGTTTTCGATACATGACTGAAGGCGTTGGCGTTCATCGAGAGGCATTTCGCCCAGAATATATTGTTCCAGCAAGTAATCTGGCACAAAACTCGATCGATTCATGGCTACACTCCTTCCAACTCGCCAACGCGACTTTGTAAGGTGCGAAGACGCTTCCGTATTCCAGATACCGAAAGTCCCATCTCTTTGGCTACTTCCTCTAGTGTGAACCCATCCACCCAGTGGAGCACCGCGATTGTGTGCGTCGACTTTTTTTCATTTTTAAAAATTCGGCCGAGTAAAGAGCGCGTAGAAGCTATCGATTCCATATCATCCGCGGTAGCTATTTTGAGCAAAAGTTCCTCTTCTGGACTCTCCGGCCGGCGTTGCTGTCCGCGCAATCGGTTCAGGCAGATGTTGGTGGCGATTCTCTGCAACAAAGAAGCTGGTCGAGAAAAGTCAAGCCTGGATTCGTTTCGTAATAGCTGAACAAAAACATCGTGCATCGCGTCCACAGCCATTTCTTCGTTCTTCAGCAAGCGGCGACAACGTCGCAAAACCATTGGCCCATATTTGCGATAACTCTCATTGATATTTATTGCCAATTTTGCTCCCTGTTTCCTATCTAGAATCAACACCGCTTGGCGTTCCAAGTGTTACCTCGATTCTAGATTATCAGTAGAACAGGGTGCGAAAAGATTCTCGGACTCGAGGGGATTTGCTTACTGCATAGTGTTCATCTCGTGCATGGTCCATGCGGTTCCACCGCGAGAGTCGCGGGCCACCATGAAAATCCGAATGTGTCCACTAGGTGGCAAGGGGTAAGAGGCACTTCCGTCAGGCGCCGTCCATTTATTTGCATTTTCAGGATTAGACAAGGTTATCTCATCCTTAAATTTTCCAGAAGTTGTAAACCATGAATAACTCCATTCCTCATGGAGTAACTCCACGGATTGCCCGTCTTCTAAGATCCTATTGTAAGGCTGAAAAAGCTGATTTTGGTCAATTTCGGCAGGAAGTTGCGCTAAAAATTCAATTTCTTGTTTGGCGCTGAATGTAGTTGGTGCATTTGCGTCCCTGGTTCGTATACCGGCCAATATAGGGTTCTCGTTGGGGGGATCTGTTGCGTCTGGGCCACGAATAATAATTCTTTTCAAGGAATCGACTATGGTTCGATTTTGCTGAAGTTCTTTTAAGCGGTTCGGAAGCTGCGCCATGGCTTGGCAATAGTCTGATCCCGAGATCAGCTCTTCTGGAGCGGCATCGATCGCGAAAGCGAGAATGACTACCTGAATGCCTGAATAACGAAGTAGGGAACTTGAAGGGAACCCATCAAATTTTAAGTCGCTGGGGATAGTGAATTCAGGCTTAGGCAGGGAAACAACTGAAGTAGAATTATCTAGTTGAACGCTTGCATCTCTACATCCAGCTGAATCGCAAGCTTCTATACCAACAAAAGATATTCCATTAAATTCGTCGGATTCAGAATCGCCATCCTTAATTTCCGAATTGCACTGGCTTGTATTGTCCATTGCTCCGGAGACAAGGGCAACTGGGTCGCGCATTGCTTCAAACTTCGTGCAAACGTTACTTAACGGATTATTAGGATTCGGTAAACATACAAAATAGAGAACTGTGGATTGTCTATGGGGATTGCTCAGATGTTCGGAGTCAACTACTAGGGACGTAAATTGAGCGGTTGGCTGAGTCTTAGAGATTTCTGGTGGGTTGGCTTGTATTGCTAGCAATCTAAAAGAATCAATTTTCGATGCTGGGTCAAAATCATCGGAGCAGGCTCCGATAGCCACTAGGACGGCAAGTCCAAAGGTTCGAGAAATGTTGAAGTTCATTAGATGCCTCAGATGTTAAAAGTGGAGGTAATCGTAGGTTTAATATTCTGCACGAAGGCCAAACGAAGGAAGAATAGTGGGTGGAAATTCTGCGGAGAAGGAGCTTTTGGAGTAGTCATAATTGTAATTAATCTCGTCCGCATTCTTCCGATTAGTTACGTTTTTAGCTTCAAGATAAGCAGCGAAAGACCATGTTTTGAAAGTCCATTTCTTATCGATTCTCAAATCGAGTTGAAAGAAATCGGGTAGGCGTGCATTCCAATCCTTTGATTGAATTCCATTGAAACTTCCCCCATCGGCATCAAAAATTGCATTTTCAATTTTTCGATAAGGATTCCCGGAGCCGTAGCTCAATCGGAAACCCGCACTAAGCCCATTCCATATTTCAGGAAGCTCGAGCGTGCCAACCGCGGTCAAATTATGTGGCTGATCGTATTGATCTCCCGACACGTCTTCATCCCCAATGCCAATATTGCTAGAATCGCGTTTGGTTTTTGAATAAGTATACGATAACCATCCGAAGAATCGTCCATCAGCATTGTAACGCAATAGAAATTCTGCTCCGTAAGCTTTTCCGCCGCCACTATTGTTATAGCGTTCTTCCACTAGCTCGCCATCTCGAACAATAATATTGTTGGAAGGCTCGGTAAGCCCAAAAAGGTCTTTATAGTAAAGCTGCACATCCGCAGTTATGGGGCCCCATATATGTTGCTCAATGCCCGCGGAATATTGCCGCGACCCTTCGGAGCCCAAGTCGGGATTTCCGTATTGCTTGGTGACATACACCGGCTCAGGGAACTGATGATAAATTCCAGCGCCTCCTTTCAAGGTAGTATTCTCGGTTATTGTCCAGCGAGCAGATATTCTGGGATCAAACCAGCTTGAATTATAGAAAGTGCCATAATCAAAACGGATTCCGGGAATGAGAACAAGCCCATCCATTGGCTCGACAACTGCCTCTGCCCATACGCCTGGTAACCAAACGGGAATAATTTCATCCATTAGAACCGCCTGCTGTTCTAAATCGATTGGGTTTGGAATCTCATTAGTCTTTGGTATATGAGGCGATGTAATGTTGACATTCCATCGTTCAAATCTCCCATCAAAACCCAGCCCAAAAGAGATATATTTGCTTAATTCATGGTGTGCATCTGCGCGAACTATTGTCGATAGCACATTTAAATCCTGGCGCATGCGATTGCCTACATTGGCAATGACCCGATCATAGCCTTGGGAGGCAATTACTTTTAGGCGAGTATTTTGTGCCAGCTTGTGGTCCCAGCTCAGCATGGCTCTAAAAAATCGAGTCTTTATATTGAGATCGTCCATAAAACCCTGTGTTTCCTGCTTCATGCCTACCAAGCCCATGCCGTCATCAGAGCCGAATAGATGGAAGCGAATCGCATCATTCTTTCTAGGAGTCCAAGTGAGCTTGAGTTGGCCATCGTAATAGCGAGGGGCGAGACTAAATGCCGTGGTGCTGTCACTGTCAAAGACATTGATCTGATTCAATAATGAATCAACGTAGGAGCGGCGGGCGGCAATTGCTACGGAAACGTTTTCACTAAGCGGGCCCTCGGCCAGTGCGGTGGCGTGGTAGAAATTGAGGTCAGAAAGAAGATGAAGTTGTTTGGAATGAGGATCGCGAGATTTGATCTCGACTCGACCGGCAGTTGCTCGTCCATATTGAACTCCAAAATTTCCTGGCTCGTATTCAACATCCTTGGTTAGCTCACTGGAGTAGACGCTAGTTACTCCACCAAAATGAAAGATCATCGGCACTTCGATTCCATCAACATAAACCTTGGTGTCATGTGGATTTCCGCCTCGAAGAATTAACGAATCCGAGCCGAACGAAGTTCTGGCAGCACCGGGAAGATTTTGAATCACTTTAACAGTGTCTCCCGAAATGCCGGCGATGCGATTGATTTCTGCAGCAGAAATTTTTACTAAAGATACTTCTTTCTTTTCCTTTTCACCGATGACAATGGTTTCGAAAATACCCTGTTTAGCTTTTTGAAGGTAATAGGTGACTTCCGTGGCTTTTCCTTTTTCGATGGTCTCGGTAGTTTTGAATCGAAGGTGAGAGCTTTCTACAACTACGATCCTGGCAGGGCCTACAGGAATCCCCGCTGCTTGAAAATTTCCTTGGGAGTCCGTGATTACTACTACACTTCCATCATTGATATCCACCATTGCCCCGACCAGTGGACGCTTACTTCCTCGCTCGACGACTCTTCCGCGGAAATTGACCGGCTTTACCACAGGTGTCTTTGGCGATTTAGGAGGATCTACGGTATTAGGTTTTATTTCGAAGTGAAATCGATACTCAATTCGTACCGGAGCAGGTTTGCCATCAATTTCTGCAGGTGAGAAACGCAGCTTTTTGGCGGCAGCCAAAGCAGATTGATCGAGGCCGTAACCAGGCGATTCCAACACTTGCGCATTAGTAACGCTGCCGGTTTCTGAAATATCGATTTCCAGCACCACATCACCTGAAACTCCTGCCGCCTGCGCTTGGGCAGAATATTCCGCCTTCACAGGTTCGAGAAGTTGTGGCTCGCGAGTCAGGGAGGCTGAGAATGCGGGAAATGGTAAAAGTAACCAAAACAGCGTTAGGCAAAATAATCTTATTCGATTCATCGAAGTTCCCGGAAGAAATACTCAAATAACTTTTATTCGAGCATGAATGTATAGACGTAACGGATTTCAGTGGAAACTGCCTCTCCATTCATTATTGCTGGTGCAAATCGAAATCGATAGGCAGTCTTTTCAGCGGCAGAATTAAGACCATATCCCGGACCATTAAGCACTCTGACTCGGGTGACCCGTCCTGTTTCATCTATACTTAGCATGAGAATGACTTGGCCCTCGACCCCCTCTTTTTTTGCTTCAATGGGATACGGCGCTTTCGGTTGTTTTAGAAGCCGGGGGAGGGTGGAAACACGGCTCGCCGGAACATACGGAGCTTGACGGGTTTTTTTGGCTGAATAGGAATGGACCGAGTTGGGGTCTATTGCGATTGAATCTGCTTTGCCATAAAGAGAATTTCCTACTCCGGCTGCAAAACCCCCGCCAGTGGTTGTGGACCCAAGTGAAATACCAATTTTAACTATTGGGGGAGTCTCTGAATCTGGCGTTGGCGGCGATTCCGTATTAGCAGGAGGCGGCGGGATTGGTTTGGGATCTGCTCGTGCCACTTTAACGATTTTCGAGCGCTTAACCACTGGAACAACTGGCTTGGTTGGCGGCTCTCTCAACTTTTCAAGCGGCGGCGGAGGTGGCTTGGGTGGCTCGGAGCGAATAAATTCGAATTCTACTACTTCGCTCTTTTTTTGCGAAATATGAGCATCACGAACTACCGCGCCATAAATCATGCCATGAATGAATACTGAGGCAACCATCATCAAAACAAACCAGAGATTGCTCTTAAAATGATACGTGCTCACGTTTTTCCACTCCATCCATCCTCAAAAATCAATCATTTCACTGAGCCGCTGAAGAGACATCTTTCTCAATATTGATCGCGAATTTATGCAGGCCTTCGGTTTTCACCAGGTCGATGATTTCAACTACCTGCCCGTGGGAAAGACTTTTGTCCGCACTAATTATCGCTTTAGTATCTGGATCCTGCGCAGCCGCAGAACGAATCGCTACCCGTGCGTCCGATAAAAGTACTTCTTTGCCATCGAGAAACAGTTTTCCTTTTTTATCTAAAACAAGAGCAAGCGTGGTGCCCACCGTTTGTCCTCCAGAAGCAGCACGCGGCAACTCAATCTCGATTGTTTCCTTAGCGATGTACGTTGCGGTCACCATGAAAATAATAAGAAGAACAAGCGTAATATCGACGAGTGGAGTTACATTGATGCCAGAAATCATTTCTTCATTGTCATGAGCTGCATGAGCCATTGATTTTCTCCTAATAATGCAATCTTCCTGTGCCAAATTTCCGAAAAAGTGGCGCTGAACGGTTTACAAAGAGAGGAAAAGTTCTAAGAGAACTAGCAAGAGAACTTGAAGGTGGCCTTGCTGCTGAAGAGTTATTAAACCTAAGCCGCATCTACTCGAGAAAGCCGAACTTGCTTATTATGTTGATCGGTTTTCTTTAAATAAGCGCAAAGAGCATGTCCGAGAGCCTGAGTTCGCCCTACGATCACTTTGAGCCAGCGATTGTATCCATTAAATGCAACAACCGCGGGAATTGCCACAAAAATACCAACGGCAGTAGCAACCAGTGCTTCAGAGATTCCCGCCATAACTACGGTAGCCCCAGTTGCTTTAGCTCCTCCGACTCCGCCCAATGATAAATCAGCGAATGCCTTGATTATTCCGATAACTGTTCCAAATAAGCCCAAAAAAGGCGCATTATTTCCAAGTGTTCCTAGGAAAGAAAGAAAACGTTCATAGATCGGCTTCTGATCGGCGACAACGCTGGCAATAATGGACTCAACCGCCTCAGGTCCACCGGAGGCCGTATCAATTGCCGCAACAATCGCGGTGGCTTCCAGTCCCTTTTTATTTAAAAGCTGCGCCTTCACTTCGTTGAGTTTGCCCTGAGAGAGTTGCTCAATAAACTTGGACGACTCAGGCGAGCTGAAGCGAATAAAATAAATTAGCCGCTCTAGCATCAAGGCAACTGAAACCACGGAAAGGCCAATGAGAATATACATGACCCATCCTGCGCCAAGTTCGGTAAACAAAGCGAACAATTGCTTAATCATAACTAAAATCTCCTTAAGAATACCCCCACTGGACATTGCCATGGACGTTTAATGGTGCCACTTATTAACAGGTCGCCGGTACGGGCACATGTCATTTCCGGTCACACTACATAGAGCTAAAACACCAGGCAGCCTTGAAAGTGTTACTTTGGGGTAGTGATTTTGCCGATATCGATCTCGTCATTGCCGTGGGTGTGGCGGGATTCCTAGGCCTAACGGGGACAGGATCCCCATGAGCGTCATCGCCAGCGGCTTCAGGATCGGCAGGGGCATCATGCTCAAGCTACTGGTGATCACAGGTATTATACTCGCCGTGACCTGCCTCGGCATTATGGCCAAGCTGGCACTGTCCGATCATCGCCTCCACGGCAAGCTGGCCTTTGACTGACTTTCGATACTTATACAGATTTCACATTTTCCGCTTTGATTTTCCTAATCCCAAAACGAACATCACGAGTTAATTAATTTTTTTTCATTGTGATGGAATAGACTAAAACAATGTTTAATTTCATCTAAATCATGTTGTTTTTGCTCTTTTACCAATATGACTAGTCCGTCGCCGCTGCAAATATCAGTAAATCCTGGTTGCATAACCACTTCGCCGTCGCTGAAATAGGCTAGCGGAGTGCCAATGTTACGCCTAATGCATTCAAGTATAATGTCGGACCACTTTATATTGTTAAAGCAACAAGGAATACGATATAAAGAATCTCCTCGCGAATTAAATAAATCTTCTAATATTTTTTCCGTGCCTGGGTGGGATAGCGCTCGAGCAATCATTTCCGGATAAGCACGTATAGGTCGTAATACTGCATTTGCACCCGATCTAAGAAAACGTTGGCGATTTTCGTCCAAAACAGCCTCAACCACAATGTTGGTATTTGGGTTTATGCTTATTACCTGGCTTAGAATATCGAAAGTCAAGCTGTCAGAAATGGAATCAGTTGCCTCGCGGGCCAGAATAATAATGTGACTAGCCTTATCCAGATTTAGCTTCCGTAGTATTTGCCCCTCCTCTGCGGCGCCAGTGCGGTGAAGCAATTTTAGTTCGATAAGCGATTCTGGCAGGCCATCAGAAAATTTTCTGGTAAGTAGCTGAATAGGCATGTCCGCCAGACATGCAGTTTTTTGCAGCTCGGTCACCAGTCGCTTTAAATAGTTTTCCGTGTCGACATTAGGGGTATTTATAATCTGAATATGGTCAGTCATGTTTTTAAATTCCCATAACCCTCTGCGTTTTTTTTCGGATGTCCTTAGTCGCCAGTCGATTATTTCTGCTGCCAGCAGCGAAAGCATGGTGATGGCAAAACCATACATGGTAACAATTGTGGCGAGCCGGCCAGGTGTTGAGCTTGGACTAAAATCACCATAACCTACGGTGACTAGGGTGGTGAATGAGAGCCAGACCGCATCTTGTACCGCCATTCTTTCAAAGATGATCATTGCAAAAGTATTCAGTGCAATGAGTAAAGCAAGAACTCCGATCAAGCGGATAACACGAGTACCGATATTATTAGATAAGTGTTTGGTTAACTGTCGTCTGCGGTGAGTGTGATAAATTCGTAAAAATAAATTTTTCATCTCAGGGGTCTTCTAAATCCAAGAACTCATCGCATTATAGGGCCAAGGCTAGACCGTAGACCGTTGTTTCCGGTATCCTAGTCTGGTCTAGTCTGGTGCCTGGTCACTCATTTATGTGGTGCTACTAGGCCACATCTCTTCTATTACATTAAGTGGCAGGGAAAGCTCGGCATAAACATCCGTAGAGCCATCCTCCCATATTTCGATATTGAGAGAAAAGTGATCCGGCGAGCCCTCACATTCGTGGAAGCGCAATTCTTCGCTGTCATCGACATAATCCGAGACACCTTTTTCCCGTCGGTCTTCGTTGTAAAAAAAGCCAACGCCTTCTTTGACTGTTTGAAAATATTTCTCGCCAATCCAAGGAGCAATTTCTTCAGTTACCGCTCCTTGGTTGACAGTTACCTGGGCGAAATTATCACCGAACACTTCGCCAAATTCATCCTGTTTAAAAACAGAAACCACTTGTACGTGGCTGAGTTTTTTAGCCAGAATTAGATATTCACCTTCCTCTTCTTCCGCGATTTGAGCGGTGAAGGTTTCTCCTTTGGTAGTGCGGAGAACAAATTCGGGAACCAGTCCTTCCGAATACTGATATGCTTGTACCTGCTCAACCGTTAGCGTTTGTTCTTGCAGGTTTTTTGGCACTATGCTTCGTGGTTTAAAAGTTAGCATGTCGCCTTTTTGCAAATCGCGCGGGTGATTTAACTTTCTGACTTCGTCTTTGCTTTTTTTGAACCAATTGAACATAGGAACCCTCACCGCCAAATATAGCCAAAAGCATCAACATCAACTGTTCCAGTAGTCAAACTAGCTGGATTTCTAATACTCGCTCCTTTGACTTTTTGAACACTATTGGCCAAACTGGAAATTTGGCGGTGTCCTTAACCACAACATTCATTATCTTCAAAAGTTTTACTTCTTACCTTCAAGTTCAGCAAGAATATCGTCAGCGCTACTGCGTGATTTGCCAATGCCTGCCTTAGCCAATTCCGCATCCAAGTCGCTACCACTTTCCAAATCAGCAAGCCACTGGTCGGCTGACATGCGGTTTTCCGTATCTGCCTGTTTTTGTTTTACGCGGTCCAAAGCACGTTGTACTCGTTTTGCACTGGAGTCGTTAGTTGGCATTGCCGCTGCTACGACCTTTTGGGTCTTTTGCAAATCTTCGTAGGTTTTTGCCTTCTGTAATTCAATTCGATTTCGTTCGATTTGCTTTTCGCGTTTTTTGATTACGTCGTAAATTTTTTCAACTTGAACAGATAGTTGTGACTGCTGCTCTTGGTAGTCTTTTAATGATGTACGTAAATCGGCAATACGCTCAGCAACTTTGGTTGCCAGTTCGCGGTTGTCTTGTGCTAAGGCTGCTTTTGCCTTACTAGTGTAGTCCGCTACATCGGTATTAATTTCGTTGATCTTTTTAGATAAACCAATTTCTTTGGCTTTTAATTGCGAAAGGCTGGATTTAGCTTTGTGAATTGCTTCCTCGGCATCGCGAATTTCCTGTTCCAATATACGCAGGGCTTGGCTGTCTACAATAGCGTCACCCACCTCATTTACGCCACCGCGTAATGCAGTAACAATATCTCTCAAAAATTTCATGGTCTAAGCCTCCTTGGACGCTTCGGTCTCAAAATAGTTTGCTAAAGCGGCTAACGTATCGTTGTAGTTGTCGGCTTGGCGTTCTAGTTCGTGGGCAATGTTTTCAAATGGCGAATTAATCGACATTGCACCGAATAATATACAAGTGTCGTCGTTTTGTAGTCCCACGCTGGACAGCGGAATCAGCGGTGAGATACGTAGTAATGTTTTGTACAGTTCCGGTCGCAGCTTTTCAGCGATTTCACTCAGGTGAAACAGCGGGGTCACCGATAAGATTTGTTCCTCAGATACCACCACGAAAATCGTTGCTTCTGGATCGAGATCACAAGTAACCTTGAGTGTTTCCGTTTCACGGGAATACTCTGCCGCAAATTTCGAACCAGCATTGGTTTCGAAAGTATTAAGTTTGAAAGCCAGCTCTTCTAAGTTCATTTAATTAAGCCCCTTCTTGGTTAATGACATATTATGTTATCGTGAAAACACTATAGGACATAATATGCTAGAGCGCAACAGCTGATTTCCTGGTCGATTGACGGCTTTAGAAATGAACATGTCATAATTTCATGGTTTGTTATTGGGTGTAAAAAATACCGCGTTGTTTGCGCCAGCCTTCCGCGTGATAGCTATATAATACTGGCTGACTCAAACGATTAATCCGTATCTTATTCCTTTCCGCAAAGAATGTTTTCGAAAAATTAAAGGCAGCCAATATTTGTTCGCGGGTTAAATAGTCGTGCTCAATAGTGGGTAGGGTGGCAGTCAGTCGAGCTTGGGCCGAGTTACCATATTTGGTCGCAATTGACCAACCCCATTCGCCAAATGAAGGTACGTTGGCGTGGTATTGGTCTACACTAAGTCCGGCAGCTTCCAAGGTTTTACCAACCGATATGAACGCTTTTTTGGAATGGTAGGGGGAGGTAGACTGCACTACTAGCGCGCCATCGCCATTTAATAGGGTTTTTAGCTTGGAGTAGAAATAAGCAGTGTAAAGTTTGTTTAAGTCAGGATGACTGGGGTCGGGCAAGTCGACAATGATGGTATCGAAATATTTTCCGGAATCGGCCCAGGATTCGATAACCTTAAATCCGTCACCAAAAACAAACTCCATGCGTGGGTCATTTAATGCGTTGTTATTCAGTGCAAGCAAGCGTTGGCTGAGCCAAGGCGGAACCCCCGGATGTTTACCGCGAAAGATTTTAATCATACTGGGGTCTAGGTCTACTAGGGTGACCTTTTTGGGAGACCACTTGAATACTTCCCGGGCGGCCAGACCATCGCCGCCGCCGACGATTAAAATATTATCATGTCGAGCACTAGCATTCATGGCTGGCACCACCAACATGCCATGATAAATTTTCTCGTCGGCACTGGAAAACTGCAGTTGTCCGTTGATAAACAAACTAATGATCGCTGGTTTATTGTTTAATGTGGGGCGTTGTGTTATTACTAGGTTCTGGTACTTAGTGTTGTTGGAATATACGACCTGATCAGAATAGAGCATGTTGCTTAGTGCGTTCATCCATTCAGTGCCATTCAGTAAAACAAAAAATAGCAATGTTGCGATAACAGTATTAAATGCAAGCAATAGTCGGCGGGCAGCGATGCGCCTATAAAAATGGGCCAAAAAAACTACGCCTAATATTAGATTTAGTAATGCGGTTAGAACTGCTGAAACAATAATTGGCTTGGTTAACAATACCCAAATCCAAATGCCGGCCCCCAATCCGCCGCCAATATAGTCAGCGCCGTAAACAGTGCCAGCGTTGTGTTCTATTTTGTTTTTATAAATGTCCTCGCGGATGCGGGCAATAAACGGGATTTCCATTCCTACCAAAATGCCAAGAATAAGTCCGATTAAATACGGAAATCCTTCGGCAATCTGATTTAGTGCGAAGATAGGGCCACCAGAAATTTTTATGGATTCATGTAACCCGAACGCTTGCTGTAATTGCAATGGCAAGAGGTAGGCAAGAGAAAATATAGCCCCCAAAATTAGAACAGCGGTACCTCCTGTTAGCGCAATGGTCGCTTCTAGCCAGGCAAAGCCACTGTAGGCACATTTTATAGTTCGTGCATAAAAAGCGCCAACCCCCATGGCGATTATCATAAGGCCGATCATGGCATAGACTGCGGTATCGAAAGACCCCAATATACGGCCAGCATAATGAGCGATTATATACTCGTATACAATGCCGCAGCCGGCACCTAATGCCATTACGCTAATTAGTAAGGTGTCACGGTAGGTAGCAGATTTGAATATGGCACAGGTTTTTTTGAGTATCATTATTGAGCCAAAAAGCCCTTAAAGAGAGCAGCGATTCCAATAAATATAGCTGCTTCTACCATTGCAACTCCCACGTTTTGTTGCTTATCAACTTCTTCCACAATATTGACTTTGGTGAGTACGATTGGAAAAGCAATACGGTAAATAATCCAAATGCCTAACATGACCGCAAAGCCCATGCCTAGCCACGCCAGAGCCGTTTCCAAAAGTCGCTCTGATGAGTAATTTACTAAATACGCAACACTGGACAAAGCAAGCGAAGTAGCTAGCAGCTGACCTGCAAAGCGAATTGCCACCGCGATGCTACGGTTTTGAATGGCGCCTTGCCAAGTATCCCCGGGATTGCGTTTGGCGTAAACAAAGGTGCGAATAAGAGTGACCGCGGCTAAAATTATTTGCGATGCGATAAAAACTAGTAATACTGGAATCAGGCCGTAAAAGCTTTCGTCTTCTACCCAGACAATAGATGTGCGGATGATTAGACCAATGGCGACCAAATTAATACCAACTACTATTGCCGCTGCGAGGTTGCCTTTTCTTATTTCATCGGAGGTACATATTCCGCGAAGGATTGCCTTGTCTTGTACTAGATAGCCAGTTTTGAGCAGCACAATTCCTAAGACTCCATAAATTGAAACGTTTAGCGCTTCCTTTGCTAAAGAGGCCTGGGCGGTGCCAGAAATTGCGCCTGACATAATCAGCATAAGCGCTAAAACGCCACCCGCAATGGCAATACCAAAAGCGAAGTTGTCTTTTTTATCAAGCTCATCTTTGGCGTGTACTCCAATAAAGGCAGACATTCCATATCGGAGTCCGATTAAAGCCGCGAGCGCTAATAACAAATTGATGACGATAATTGCAGCTTGCCAAACTAACATATAGCTCCTCCTGATTATTTGCCGCCAAAACCGAAACTACGTGAACTGAATCCACTTGAACGTGAGTTGTAACTTGAGCTTCCATATCGGGAAGATTTAAATGATGAACGGGAAGTGCTGCTTCTTGAGTAGCTACTTTTGAATTTATTCGGTTGTTCGAAAACTGGTTTTCTAGTAGTTACTGCTTTTCTTGCGTACGGGCTATTAAATTTTAAACCTTGCCGAGCAAATTGTTTTTTTACGCGAGTTTCGGTTTGTTGATATTGCTGCTTTTGATGCGGCGATGAATAATAGTCGCGGCCAAGATCATGATAATAAGATGGGTAGCGGTAACGGTGGGAAGACCAGTAGGAATAGCGGTCGTATCCGCCAAAATTAAACAAACGGGAAAATAATGCATATTTTCCGTACCACTCCCAAAATGTTCCTCCCGAACTATTCGTTCTCCATCGGCCATATTGTGGATTCCCAATAAGCTCCCGTCCTGCTGAGGGTTGCGATTGGTTGGCCGCTGCTTGCGATGATAAATCCGCTACTCTGGCCAGTTTGCCATCGGACATGTCTGCCAAAACATTTAGGGGGTCAGAGAGCATCATGTTGTAGTTGCGTGTCTGCGCCGCAACGTTAATCGAGTTGAATTCATCAGCTAAGTTTTGGGCTGAAGCCGTGGATTTTACTGCTACTGGGATTTGTTTTTTTGCTTCATTCAAACGTTGCAACAATGACTGAAACATTGGGCCAGACGAGGTAGCATCTTCTGCTAGTGCATCCACAATTTTGCGATAGTCGGGCTTTAAGTTTTTCACGACCTTGGCGTACTCTGTGAGAAGGCGGGCGTTGCGAATACGGTTGGAGTCAATATGTTTTCGCAAGTTTTGAACGTTGTTCTGCACCTGACGCGCGGTGTTGTTTAGCTCGTCAGCTAGTCGTTCTTGCCGTGAAGAGCAGCCGAACAGGAGCAGGGCTGATATGGTGAAAATAACCGCGCGGGTGGTAGGCATATGCGGCCTCAGGTTGCGGGTAGTATTAATTGGTAGATGTTTTGATGATAGAGGGGGATTGGTTATGAAATTATAGTGATTGATTAATGCCATTCCAGAATTCCTCGTTCGCTGCCCCAAAATGTTTTAGGTACTCACTAACAGTTTTTTTATAGCGGTGTTTGTCAATGTTGATTTCCATTTGCTGGCGCGGCTGAAAATGAACAAAGCGAGTTAAGTATTGGTGGCAGAACTGTTCATAGCAACGAGTAAACAAAACGAATTCCTGCCAAATTCTCTGAATTTGGTAGGAGGGGATTAAAGAATCACTATTTTGTGCTTGTAGAAGTAAAAACTTGATGGTCTCGCTTAGTCCTAAAATCGTTTGTTTTTTTGTTGTGTTAAATATAAACATTAAGTGCTGCAATAATTCCCGATTCTCGTTGAGAAGGTTTTCTGCGATTTCTTCCGGGTTTTTTTGGTTTGGATTGGAACGCCCGCGTTGCAGTAATTTGATGTGAAAACATCCACCCTGGTTTGTGTTTCGTAGGATGTCTAGCGCACATTGCAAATGCGGTTCTCCGCACATGAATATATCGAACGCCGCATATTCAGATTCCGGCCAAGTATGTACTGAAATATGGCTTTCGGCCAGCAAAAGGACTCCGGTAAAGCCTAAGCCTTCGCCGAATTGGTGCATGTGGCTTTGGAGAATAGTTGCCCCCGCACCGGTCGCCGCCCGGGTCATTAATTCGAGGAGCTCGCTAGCGCATAGTTTGGAGATTGGGCCATTAGCCTCGATTATTGCGTGGATTCCATTCATGTGGGTGCATTCTATCTAAATCCATGGTGATGGCAAGGTATGCAATAGAAGTAAATATGTATTTACCAAAAGGCATGCGCGAAATCGCGTTGTTCGTTCCAGGAGGCTGAGCTCTTTTCTTAAGCGAAACCGCACTTGATCATTCCTTCTATCGTTCTACTGACAAAGACCTCGAGATTAGAAAGATATTGAAAAAATATAGTGCCCAAGGCAAGGCTCGTATCGGCGAAACGCTTCTACCAGTGGTCGCAAAAAATACCGCGGCAGTCTTATCTGGTTTGGGGTATCTGAGCCTCGCGTTTTACATCCAAAACAAGGTGCATAAAGACCAAACGCAGAAAAATCCCATGCGTTGGGTAAACTACGGGCTGTTGCTTGGTACCGGTACTGCTCTCTCTGGTCTTATGATCATACCGAGTGGGAGTCACAACAACCCGTATGCTGGTATAGCTCAGGCCGCCGCTCTGATGGTTTTATTCTGTAACCGTCGCCATAGGTGCTGGCGGTGCAATTCTGAGGCCTTAGTAAAAGCTCACAGTGGCTTTACTATTACGCGCTTACATGATGCCTTTAAGCGCTCTATTAAGTTCGTCTCGGAGAGCTCGAAATCGCTTGTACTTGAATTCGATTGAAGCAACCCAGTGGGCGGTTTTTGGTGAGCGGTCACACCCAACGCAAATCGCTACGAGCTGTGCTGCGTGGTCGTAGTGGCGACGTCGCTTCTGCTCGGTAACCCCGGTCAGTCGATTTTCTGTGGCTTTTTGACTGGTCTTCTTGGGTATCCCAATCGCTAGTGCGAGAGTCTATGGACTTGCGTCCACGTTCAATAAGGGTTCGCCATTGCAAGAGGAAATCATTCAGCTCTGAGAGCGGCTCTACTGCTGCGCGTTCCATCTCTTGGATTGGGTTTCCGAAAGAGGTGATACTGCTGACCTCGTTGATAGCTGCGCGGACCGCCTCTGTGCGTTCGCTGGGAGGGGAAAGCATATATGCTGACACAACATACTGGCGTGCACATTCGTCAGTGTCGGTATCGAGCACCTCTTCGATCATTTCGTCCTCACCGAGGTTGATGTTTCCATCGCAAATAGGACGAAGTAGGGCATCGAATACTCGATGTGCGGCAGAATAGTCTTTCTGGAGAAACGCAGTTGATCCGAGGAGAAGATAGTCGTCTATTTCATAGGGTTCAGCATAACCGACTCGCTCAGCAGCCTTTGCAAAGGCTATCGCCTCGGCGACTTCATCATCGCCAAGAGGCTCCGGAACTTGTCATATCGGCGGGGAGGAAGTAGCACTCTACGAAAGCATCAAAGGCAAACGCCGGGTGCTTGTAACATCGCTCGTCTCCAAGTATGTGCTATTTTAATTTCAGCCTACAGAAAGGATTTTTTTCCATAAATTAAATGCAGAACGCGCTCAGGAAGTCACAAGTATTGTGCAAAAAGCAACTTGTGCAAGTTCAATAAGTTACTGGGGACGGCTGTCGCATTAATTGACATAGAGTCAAATTTGACTCTATGTCAAAATATCTCTCTTAAAGTAACCATAAAATAAAATCAATATGTTGGCTTATTTAGTATAATTGTTTATTTTTTGAATAATAATAAAAATTCACTGCCAGTATGGCAAAAATCTTAATGCGACAGAACCCAATTTTGTTACTGACCTAGAACCTGGATGCTCATTGAACTTCTTGACTACTGCGAGTCTAGAAGTCATGGTTGCGCCGACTCTTAGTGAGTCGACTAGGGGCTTCGCCAGTCGACTGTCGTTTGTTGGTCGACGCAGGAAATACAGGGGTGACCATGCAGAAAGGGAATAGACTCATTATGAACAGCAAAAATAACAGCTGCCGTGCGGTGAGAAGCGCGATAGCTCTGGCTGCGGTATCCGCAGTGGCAGGTACTGCTTTCGCGCAGACCAAGTCAATACATGATCTTGGTACGCTGGGGGGAGCCTCGAGCTTCGCAACCGCTATCAATGAAAACGGCTTCGTGGTGGGGCGCTCCGCTGTAGCCAACGGCGACACACACGCGTTTGTCTACAGACCTTGGACGGGGATGGAAGATCTTGGGACTTTGGGCGGGAATTACAGCGATGCCGCCGCCATCAGCAACAGCGGAATTGCTGTCGGCACTGCCAAGGCAAGCGCAGGCGACTACTGCGGCAAGCCGGTTACTTGGGACCCCAACAATGGTAACAGCATCTCTACTCTTCCGGAATTGCCGCCCAATCCGGTATTTCCGTGCAGCCACCCCATGGCTATCAACGATAATGGAGTGATTGTCGGGGGCAGCGCCGGGAAGGCCGTGCGGTGGATCGGCGGTCAAATTGAAACGCTGTACTCGATAGAGGGAACAAATTGCTGGGGCGCCGACATCAACTCTGCGGGGGAAGTTCTCATCCAGTGTGTTGGTTGGATTCCGCGAGGCTTTGTCTGGCACAACGGCCAGGTTACTGAAATCGAAAACTGGGGTACGAGCACCTTTTCGGTGAACGCTATCAATGGCCAGGGTGTCGTGGTCGGCTACGGTCAACGCCCAGACGGGAGCTTTGCCGCTTTTTCGTGGGACAGTGGCGTGCTGAGCGATTTGGCAACGCTTGGAGGGTACGCCAACGCCAGCGACATCAGCGAAAGCGGGGTGATTGCTGGTGAGGCAGCCATTAACGGCAGTTTGCATGCGGTGTGGTGGAATTGGAATGGCCAGATCGAGGATCTGGGAACTCTGCCGGACAGTAGCTTCAGCGCGGCTTTTGGCATTACCAGCGGCGGCATAGTAACAGGCGTTAGTTACGTGGATACCGGCAATAGCCAGACCAGCGGCTTCCACGCCGTCGTCTGGCAGTAAGTCAACTCCACCTGGAGGGGGTTGGAGCCGAACATCTGAATTCTGCTATTGCATGCCGATCAAGCGAATCGTCATCAAAATGACAGACCTAGACTCGAATATTTATGCCGAAAACCCTTATCACCAAGAGTTGAAAGAACATCATCTTCTGCTCTCGCACATGAACGCGCCGCAGATACTGAAAGATATCTTGATTGCAGCAGCGTGCTCGCGAGGCGTACTGTCATAACTCAAGGTGCACATAGCGGCGGCCTTGAATATTGGAATGGAGCGTGAGGCAATTCTGGAAGTACTTATCCAGATGGCGACTTATGCGGGGTTTCCAGCCGCTTTGAATGTATCTCCGCGGCTGGGGAAGTCTTTGCGGCGCAAAGCGAAAACCCGAGCTAATTCCCAGGCATCACTGAACTCCGTGCAGAACGGTTGCATCTGGTGTGTAGTCTTTGATGGATTGATAGGGTATATAGATATAACCTCCATCACCCCAGCAGTTGCTCCAAGAATTCTTAACTATGATATAGCCGCCGCCGGTTCCGGGCGGCGCATTGGGAAGAATTTTGGCCAGCTTATTATTGTCAATGTAGCCCACTGCATGTAGGCCGTGGCCACCACGGTTGGTGTCGTTTGCTACATAGGCCATGTACCCATCATCGGCTGCATCGTCAAAGGCGGTGGTCACTGGATGGCCAATGACTACCGGGTTACCTAAAGCAAGGGCAAGCACTAGCTTTACGAATGAAAACTCAATGCTCTGGGCACTTGTTCTGTCCCAGAATTGCGCAGCAGAGGTAATACGATAACCGTAACTATTCGGATTTTTTTCAGGAACATTGTAAGCGCATTTATAGTAATAAGAACCACTGGTGCTCCCGGTTCCTGCGCAGACAAGCTCACTCTGGTGAGTTGAATCTGAACAGGTGTCCGCATAATTCTGACACGAATAATAATAATAATGATTGTTAGGGTTATCTTCGCATGTTGTTTTGCAGGTTTGGTATGTGGGGCTGCTATTTCGGCAGTTTGTCTGAACGCAGTCACGGTGATTTTGGCTGCCTATTGGAAAGCTAGCTCCACAAGTTGACTCACATGCCTGAAAGCTATTGCTGTTCTGTTCACAGGTGGTGCGAATACACCAAGCGATGCCGGTTGTGCGGTCTATGCTTGGATTGTAGGGCCACTGATCCTCAAACGGCAAAAGCCAATTCTCAGCAACCATACTGGAGAATCCAAGATCACTTGAAAAACCGTCTCCAAAGTCCCCTTGTTCCCAAGTAAGTTTCATGCGGTTGTAATGCGCTTGCTCTGACAGATTTGTCCAGAGACGAAACTTTTTGGCTACATGGGTTTCGATAGCTGAGGTATTGGCAAATGATACACAAGTGCCTCTTCCGCGCTGATCTTTTACGCTGGTGACGTAGTATTTCATCGGCCATTCATATGCGTTTCTGATCCCTGTCTGCTTGAAGCCGCAGGCGGGATTGGTGTAGCTGCTTCCAGAACTGTCGCTTCCGTCGAAATAGCCGATTTCTTTTGCTGGGTCAGACGGATAGCCTTCAGGATTGGGTGATTGAACAATAGAGCTAATAATCCTTTGGGCTTTTTCCGAAATCCGTCTATTTAGGCTCATGATGTCCGCAACAGAATAAGTATCAGGGCTGTTTTCAATGGTGTCGGGCGGAACAAGTTCGAGGTTTTGGCGCCAATCGGCAGGCAGGTTATCGTAAAAGGCTTTGTAGTAATTTAGTTGATTGTTCCAGGTTGGGAATGTTCTAACCGCCTCAGCAAATTGGTGTTTAATATATTGCTGGCTCATGGTGATGACCGAATGAGTGGCGCCGTTGTTTAAGCTGATTGTATGTAAATAATTTCCGTCACCCAAAGGTGCTAGCGTGGGATCATTTTCAGCCGGAGCATTTAGGAATGCCAAAGATTGATTGGGATTAGCCTTTCTAAAGGATGCAATAGTTTCATCGTCATTGGCCTCCTCTTTTTTCTGCTGGTCGCTTTGCTCTTTCCTGCTCTGACGGCTGGTAACTATGATTTCACCTGCCTCCAGTCGTTTGTTAAATTCTTCCTCTGAGATTTCGGTAGCGTTTTCAGGCAATGTCTCACTGTAAGCATCATATGGAAGTTCTTTAGTTTTGTTTGTCGAACTATGATTCGAACATCCGAAAAAAAGTAACGAAGTAATGGACAAAAGTATAAATGGGTTCCAATCTATGGCGCACCTCTATGCTGAAATGTAGGTTGAAGACATAGCATAATGCTTCATTATCTTATCAACAATTGCAGATTGAAATGCAATTACTATTTTTTGTAGCTTCATGCGCTTCAAAACTTTCCAAAAATTGTTGAACGAAGGCTGCCTGCGGCAGCAGAAAAAGCCCAAGGATAAACGAGGCTAGGTAGCCAAAAGAGTCAATAATCCAACTAAAAAACTTCACCCTGTGGTTTGAGACGTCGGATTTCCTGGCGCTCTAAACCATAAGGGCTGGCGCCTCGGTATCGAACGTGGTCATAAGCTGCTCGACTTCAAATGCCGCTCAAGCCACTATCGCAGGAGTGGAATCATTTCGTATGCTCAAGAAAGGACAGTTCGAAAGAAGGTTTAAAGAATACTGTTTCTCAGCGAAACGGTGGTTATTGACGCCTGGAAATCTGGGCCGGCGGTCTTTGCCTCGGACCATTTCATACCAATACGAACTAGATGAGTACGTCCGTCCACTGGAGGCAAATGTTGATCGAGGGCTCGCTACTCGGCGAGAAATAGAGTTGGGCAAGGAAGCCAATTTAAGCGCTTAGGCAGTTCCGGGGTGGCAGTATCAGTTTTCTTGATACGACTACAGTCATGAAAATTGCTGATCTTTTCTATTCCAGAGGACCAATATTCTAGGGGTCGATGATATACGTTATGTAAAGTTGACAGGACTGAAAGTAAGCTAGATAGGTTGTCATCCCGATAGACTGCGTTTCGGACGATAAGGTCATTTTCGATAGATCCGAGGCTACAACGAGTTTGATTTCTATCTCTTAAGGTATTACACTAGCGTCATTGGGGTATTACTATGCGAACCGTGTCCTTCAAGTTATCAGATCAACTCGACGCCACCCTCAGCGATCTTGCTCGCCGTCGTAAATTGAGTCGATCCGCGTTGTTTCGTGAGGCAATCGAGCTTCTCGCTAAAGGCAGCAAGAGATGTTCGGTGACGGCAATGGTTGATGAGTCTACGCCAACTCTTGAAGGTCCTTCCGATTTGTCTACTAATTTGGAATACATGACAGGCTATGGGAAGTGACAATATCTTAATTGATACAGGACCACTTGTTGCTCTCTTGAATCGGCGAGATCGATATAACTCATGGGTTCGCGATACACTTGATGTGATTGAGCCACCAATATTTACATGCGAAGCTGTTATATCCGAGGCATGTTTTCTTTTGAGCCGAATAGCAGGTGGTGCAAACGCTGTTATGACGCTTCTTTCAAAAGAAATTTTATGCATTGATTTTAGGATTTCGATGGAAATCGATGCTTTGCAAGGACTTATGAAAAAATTCGCAAATGTCCCCATGTCTCTTGCAGATGCCTGTCTTGTACGAATGACCGAGGTCGAGCCACACAGCATAATCTTAACATTAGATAATGATTTTAAAATCTATCGTCGTAATAAGCGTCAAAACATTCCGACAATCATGCCGAGCGGCAAATTCAATTGATTGGTATTTTCCACAATAGTTAGTAGAATTCAAAATCACTTTATGCTGGCATTTTTTATTTTCAGTTCAGGAACCTATAATGGATATTATGTAACAGTAAAAAATGCCCCGGTAGCGCCTTTTAGTAATATTGCGAATCCCTTCAAGTTCTATTTGGCGCAACAGGTAAAAGAGAAGGGGTATTTGACTTGTTTTCCGACAACAGAAATATGATAGTGACCAAGCAAGAGGGCAAGCCTAAATGCTAATAAAAAGCATTTTGATCCAGATGCTTGGCAAACCCCGTCCTTCAGGGCGGTGAGGATGTCCATGTAAGTATTTATCTTAGAATGTTCCTGTTGCTGCCGCCTCTTTTTAAACTTTTTCCTACAAATTGTTTTAATAAATTGTTAACTTTAAATCATATACATTTTCAATTGCCACAAGAAGCGAAGAACTATACCCGCCGCAGAACGAAAAACTTCAAATAACGGCCTTCGGGAAACTGTAGAAGAACTGGATGGTCGGGTGGTTGAAAACGCTGGTGAATCATTTGCAAGTCCATTTCCGCTTTGTAAGCGGCTTCTTTAATGGCATCGAAAAATTGTTCTCCGGAAATGCGAGTAGTGCAGCTTGCGCTGCAAAGAATTCCGTCTTTATTTAGAAGTGCTAACGCCGTGCGGTTTAAACTGGCATAGCCATCATAAGCAGCTTCGGCGGCTTTTTGTGTTTTGGCAAAAGCAGGGGGGTCGAGAATAATTAGGTCGAATTTTCGATTTTGCGCCGCAAATGCTTTCAAAGCATTGGGAACGTCTGCTGCCAGAAAATCGTGGTTTTCAGGAGCAATGCCATTTTCTTTGAAATTTTGCCTACACAGCGCAATAGCGTCAGCATCGATATCAATGCTGGTAACCTGCTTGGCGTTTCCTAAAGCTGCATTTACCGAAAAGCCACCAGAATAAGCATAGCAATTAAGGGTATTACGCCCTTGTGCAAGGTCGCGTACTAAATATCGGTTTTCTCGCTGATCGAGAAAAAAACCAGTTTTTTGCCCGCCATAAATGTCTACTAAAAATTTGGCCCCATTTTCCTGAATGGTAAGAATGTGGGGAGCGCTTTCTCCCCACAATACTGTTCCTCCGTTAGAAGTTCCTTCTCGTTCCTCATGTTCCGAGTAATCTCGTCCATCACGCCCGACAACCCCACGAAGTGAAGGCAAGGTGGCTTGCATGGCGCTTAAAATAGTTTCCCGATGGGGAACTAATCCTGCAGAATAAAGTTTGAGCACCGCAAAATTACCATACAAATCAACAATAACTCCTGGTAAGCCGTCGGCTTCTCCATGAACCCAACGAAAACTGTCTGTTTTTGCACTGCTAACTAGGTTCTGTCGCAGCGCTAACGCGGCACCAAAACGGCGGCGAAAAAAAGCCCCGTCAACTTTTTCGGATTCTTCCCTAGTTAGAATGCGAACACTAATAGTGGAATGAGGGTCGAAGTAGCCGCGAGCCACAAATCGGTTCTTGTCTACAATGTCCACTATCGCTCCGGCAGGTACTTTGGGGAGTTTGGCCAGGGCTTGCTGGTAAACCCACGGATGGCCAGCCCTAAGGTGTCGAGCGAGGTCTTTTGCAAGATGAAGTCGGAGATTTGCCATGGGAGTCATATAACATGAGTTTGCAACCGATTCTCCAAATAAGAGTTCGTCAGTGCAATGCCAGCCCAGTTAACACTGGAGGCAAGTATGTTCTTTATTGGATGACCGCTTTTCGTCGGCTGCGTTGGAATTTTAGCCTGGATCGCGCTGTCGAATGGTGTCTTGAGCTGAGTAAGCCTCTAATTATTTTTGAGCCATTGCGCTGCGGCTATCGCTGGGCAAGCGAACGTTTTCATCGCTTTATTTTAGACGGAATGGCTGAGCAGTATTTGGAATTGAATAACTCATCGGTCACCTACTATCCATATCTTGAGCCCCATCGATCGGCTTCCAGGCATCATTTAGCAACGCTTGCTCAGCATGCGTGTGTAGTGGTGACCGACGATCACCCCAATTTCTTCTTCCCTTTGGCTTTGAGTTTGGGCTCCCAACAATGTCCTGTGCGCATGGAGTGCATAGACTCTAATGGATTGCTTCCTTTACGCTCTGCGCCAGGCGCATTTTCAACAGCGCCATCTTTTCGACGGTTTTTTCAAAAAAATCTCCAGAAACATTGGCAGTTTCCTTCGCCGAACCCTTTAGCAAGTCTTCCTTCTATTTCGGTCAACATTCCTTCGCATATTGCCAAATTTTGGCCTCCGGTTTCTATTTCTATCTTAAAAAGGCAAAAGGGATTAGACTCGCTTCCAATTAATCATAACGTTCTACCAGTCGATGGAATTACTGGAGGCAGTAAAAACGGTCTTACTTTTTTGAATCGTTTTATTGAGCAACGACTTGCAGTATATGATGCCCATCGAAATCATCCCGATTTGAATGTAAGCAGCCAGCTTTCTCCTTATTTGCATTTCGGACACATCTCAACCCATCAAGTTTTTTTTGAATTATCCAATAGACAAAAATGGACATTAAAAAGCATTAAGCAAAAAAACCTTGGAAAAAGCCATGGATGGTGGGGGATGGACAATAACGCCGAAAGTTTTCTAGACCAGGTAATTACTTGGAGGGAAATTGGCTTTAACTTCTGCATGAATCACGACCAATACGACCATTATTGCTCGCTGCCTATGTGGTCAAGGCAAACATTGGATGGCCATTCTGCTGACCCACGGCCTTTTCAGTATGACTTACCTACCTTAGAAACAGCTAACACTCACGATGAAATATGGAATGCTGCTCAACGACAACTAGTTTGGGAAGGGCGTATTCATAATTACTTAAGAATGTTGTGGGGGAAAAAAATATTGGAATGGTCGCCCTCCCCAAAAATCGCAGTTGCGCGGATGATTGAGCTCAATAATCGCTACGCCCTTGATGGACGCGATCCCAATTCTTACAGCGGCATTTTCTGGGTGTTAGGACGCTACGATCGTCCCTGGGGCCCTGAGCGACCTATTTTTGGAAAAGTTCGATATATGAGTTCCGATTCAACGCGCAGAAAACTAAAAATCAGAAAATACCTTGAATGTTATGGAGTTGGTTGATCTTTGGGGGAAGGCCAACCAACTCACTAATACCAGCTATTACTTAGCGCTAACTATTTAGCAATAGCGGTAACCGTTAGCTCTACTAGGCCAGTTTCTGCTTTGGTGGCGACAGTTTTGCTTACTAGGCCAATTAGTTTAGGCTGTACACATGCTGCTATGGCCTGATTTGTTTTTTTATTAATAAACTGAATCTTAATTACTTTGCCATTTTTGTCGATGGAAAGCTTTATGGTAATTGAGCCTAGAGCTGGGCAGTTACTAACCAAGTTAAGTTGTTTTTTAATTGCTTCCAAAACGAACTTTGTATTGGTTACTTGCCAAGACTTAGTGATGACAACTTTCCATTTGTTAGCCACGCGCAATTTAGCAGAACTGTCTTTTTCTTCCCTGAGTTCCTTATCGCTATCTAGGCGGGATTTCATTTTTTCGGTCTTATATCTTTTTCCTGATCTAGGAGCAGCAGCCCTCTCCGCTGGCGCCATTGCGGGCATTGTTGGTGTCGGCCGAGGAGTACTTTGAAATCTTCGCAGAGGCTGGGCAGACTTAGCAAAACCTGCTGGAGAGCTAGCCGAAACCGCCATATTGGAAACACCTTTTGGAAGAGGAAGCGGCTGGTTGACTTTTCCCAACGTTCCCGTTTTGTTGGCTATTTTTGAATCAATGGCGACAAACGAGGTAAAGGAGGTTAGCAGAGTATAGGTAAGCCCTAGGTCAGTAATGGCTTCTTCTACCTCCTTAGCCGCGGTCAAATGGTATTGGTCATCTAATAAAGAAACCCATTTTCGCGCCCATAACCAGCGGATGGGCTTATTTTCTTCTTTTAGCGCCTTGGGGTTTACTTTTAAAGAGGTGATGTATTTTCCTTTACCGCTATAGCCAGCAATTTGAATTTTACCATGGGGTTCGCCCTGGAATTTCCCGAATAGTACTAATGGGCGAGAAGCCATTAAGTCGGGTAAATGATAAGGCGCTACCTCACGAGCGTCGAAATTAGTGAATTTAACCGAAATATTAGACAAAACGGGGTATTGAATGTAAGTTTGCAGTTTCTGCGCTTGTGCTGTCGCTTTAGAGGGGTCTAATACTATAAACGGTTCTCCTTGCCCAGCCCGAGCCATGGCTTCAATTAGTCCCCGGTTTACGCTGGAGCCAATTCCAAAAGCAAAAAGATTAGCCTCGCTTAGATGCTCGCGAATAAATTTAAAAGCCTGTGCTTCTACTCCCACGTAGCCATCGGTTACTACTACTACCGAGCGAGATAAGCCGGGAACTTTTTTGGGAATGCTATAGGCAGTTGTTAGCCCGCCCATTAATTCAGTGCCTCCGCCCCCGGTCTGTTTGGAAATAATTTGTTCTGCGTGCCGAATGTTTGCGGCAGTTGCAGGCACAGAGCCTTGCGGAGACATAACGTAACTGCCTCCAGAAAACATGGCAATATTGAACATGTCGGTGGGGCGCAATTGAGAAAGAAGGTTTTTGGCCAATACTTTCGCGGTATTCAATGGAAAACCATGCATAGAGCCAGAAACATCGAGCAGAAAAATGTATTCGCGCGGAGGTATTTGCGAATTATCAGGTCGGATAGGAGGTTCTAACATAGCTAAGAAGAAACTTTCTTTTTTGTCTTTCCATAATAGCAATCCGGTTTCGATTTTGTTTCCTGCAAGTTTATAATGCAGAACAAAATCGCGATTGCCTCCGCCTGATTCTTGCAGACGCACATTCGCGCTTGACTTGGATAGATAGTTGACGGCTAATTTGTGCGAAGGAGAGCTTAATTCTTTAAGAGCAATGCCGGTTTCTAAATGGACAGCGATATCAAACCGATAGGGCTCTTTTGCTCCTTCCGATAAATAGGGATTAGCAATCCATCGATCTTTTTTTGGGTTAGTTCCGCCGCCATATCTTGGGCCAACAACTGTTGGATAAACAAACTCGTAAGTTGCATTTTCTGGAATCAATAATTCCGAATAATCAAGTTCTACTTCAATACGGTCTCGGGGCATAATATTTGCCACATTCATGGTGAAAACATTGGGCCTCTCTTGCTCCAATAGCGAAGCGCGTTTTCCTTTTGATTTGGCGGTTTCATATTGCTGGCGAGCCTGTGCTTTTTTGTCGATTTTGGCTATTATGGTGCGCTCGCCAATTTTCATGCGCATTCCGTGTACTGCAGCGCGGGTTGAAGCAGGAAAGACATAAATTGCCTCAATAGGCTTGGAGCCGGTGTTTTCAAAAACCTGTTTAACTTTGACTTTGGCAATGACCCCGGCGATTTGTACCTGTGCTGAGGTTTCTTTCAAAGGAAGGCGTTCGGTGTCGGGGTTGCCATCAGCCACGTAAAGGTAAGGAGATAGAGTCTTGTCTTCGCCAGGATTAACCGAATTGCCGGCAAACTTGGAAGCCAGGTCTACCATTTGCGAGCCAAGTGCATTGTCTGTTCGGCGTAGCACCGTGGAAGGGCTGGTTTTTGCGGTGGCTAAGGAAACACCAAGGTTCCCAACTGCTATCAGAGTAATGACCCACAACCATAAATTAAGCTTTTGTCTCATCAAAATGCTCCCGAAAAAGTTGTGCTTCTGTACTGTGTAAGCTTTTAACGAGCACGATGCCGAAAAAATCCGCTGCGAAACACCATACGCTACTTTGGAGCGAATATTTAGAGTATCCATTGTATTAAACTAAGCACGGTAAGTAAAATAGCTTTTGACATGGTAAGGAATTGGGCTGACATGTCGGCGGATTTTTAGCAAATATTTTTACGAATGGGCATTGCTTAAGACCGCCTTGCCAAGAGAAAATTCTGCTTATGCATGGGTTGTCAGGAACATTTAGTACTATGCCGCTGAGCGACCTGGTTCTCTATTTGGGTAATCGTGCTCTTTGCGGAAACTTGGTGGTAGAAAGCAGAGGCATTAAGAAAACGTTCACTCTTCAAAAAGGAGCAATTGTCAGTACCTCTTCCAACGACCCTCGCGAATATTTAGGGCAGTTTTTAATTAACTTTGGCCACGTTTCTGAGGAACAGCTTTCGGTTGCTTTTCAGACTCAATCGGAAACTAATGTGATGCTTGGCCGAATTCTGGTCATGATTGGTTTAATCTCCGAGGAAAACTTAAGGGAAGTGTTAAAAGTTAAATATAGAGAAATGTTGTTGGAGGCTTTGCGCTGGAAAGAAGGATATTTTCAGTTTGACATCAAAAAATTACTCGATGTTGATGTTCTAACTATTGATGTACCTGTGCTAGAAGTTATTCAAGAGGCAGAATTTCGAGAAACCGCATGGGAAGCCATGTTGCAAGTTTTTCCGTCGGGGCGCGTTACTCTTAAAGTTGATGATTCCAAAATAAGTGCAGTTCCTCCGGGATCGCTTGACCAGAAATTGTTCGAATATATTAGAGATGGACATACCATTGACGAAATTTGCATTAAGCTACATGCTACTGATTTTCATCTTTATCAAAGATTGTACGCTTTCTATCGCCAGGGTATAATTTTTCCTTCTTACGAAAAACCTACCGAGGAATGTTGCAGCGGAGAAGAGAATCAAGTTGGAGAAGAAGCATGTCCCCGGGTTATTCTTTCTCATGCGAAAGAGTTTCTGGCGGGTCAACAGTATGCAGAGGCCGAGGTATTGCTTAACAGGGTTATGGAAATTGAGCCGACTTCCGATGTTCGGGAGCTTCTTAAAGAAGTAGAATCCAAACTTTTGGAGCAATTACGAGCAGATTTGCATATGCCATTAGCTATTCCTATTTTGAATATTCCTCATAATACTCTCAAAGAATATCCGCTTACTCCCCAAGAGAAATATCTTCTCTCAAGAATTGATGGAGAAAGAGAACTGGGCGCGATTGTGCGGGTTTCTCCTTTGAAAGAATTGGATGCGTTAAAAATGGTACAGTGTTTTATTGAACGATCTATGGTTCATCTTAAGTGATAATAGTGGTTGAAAGTTTGACTGTTAATTATTTTATTTCGTTGAACGAGGCTGCTCAAAAAAAAACAGTCTAAATCAAGAAATCTTCTTGAGCGTTTACGAAATTGGCATTACGCAGCCTGCAAAAAGCGTGAGGGTTTGGAGTATTGATCCAGATGCTTGGCAAACCCCGTCCTTTAGGGCGGGGAAGGATAGAGCGAGGAGCCAAAGGCTCCGATTTCCGAACGATATTTGGAGACACCGTCCTTGTTTCTAACCGCGGTATAAGAGAGGGTACAATACGTTGCACTCAAGGCAGTCAACACCGAGCTGGTACTGGGACATTGGCCGGATGATCGTCGAGAGGCAGGCAGGTGAAACTTGGGGCAAGGCAATTGTCAACAATTGGCTAGCGATTTGCAGCGGGAGTTTCCGGGCATCAGCGGCTTTTCCGCTTCCAATCTGTGGCGAATGAAGGCTTTTTTCGAGGCCTATCAAGGACTTGAAAAACTCGCACCATTGGCGCGAGTAATTGGCTGGAGCCATAACATTGACCCCTGAGCTACGCATTTCGTGGTGCTTCTACTAAAATCAGGAAACTGATCCAGCCCTCTTTATTCTAAATGCTTGGTTTTCTTTCTATTTGCAGTGCCATCATTGCTTTTGTTTTTATTATTTTTTGGAAAAAAAGATGGTTTGATTCTTTCTTCCATATCAAGCCTCCGGTTAAGCTTTTGCTTTTCTTCAAAAGACTGAGAACCAGACAGGTTTTTATTACTCCTTCCGTGTTCCTTGATTAATTGGTCAGGAGAATTCCCAAAATAATCGACCAACCCATGAAGTCGATGTCCTTTCTCAATACGAGTAGTTACTTCTTGGAAAAAGGCGCCAGCATCTTTTCCTCCTTCTTGCTTCCATGCCTGGAATAATGCCAGCACTTCTCCTGGAGGTTTAGGGCCGTGGCGAGCAATAGCCTTGCCCATTTTCATGGTCTGAGAAGGGGTAATTCCGTGACGGGCGAGCTCGCCAAGAGTGCGTGCCGCCGAAACCCATGAGGCAACAGTGCCTTGGGAAGAATCGCAGGCCTCGTTTAAAAGTGACTCTACGGCTGATTTATCGACTGAAGTCGCAAAAACAGTGCTCAAATCTAGAAGAACGCTGCGCTGGTCTTTCTGAAAAGCGAGCTTCCTTTGTTGCGCTTGGTTTAGTAGCTCCTGAGCAGCTACTAGGCGATCGCTTAGACCGCGTGCTACTGCGGTTATGCGTGGCGCCGGGACGTTTTTGGAGAGACCTTCCAGAATTTTCGCGGCAACTAAGTCGGGAGGAATTCCTCGTCGCGCAGCTTCGGCTACTGGGGCTACTAACTGGCTTTGGGGAAGTCCTTTTTCGGCGGCACGCGCTGCGACTAGTTTCGCGGCAGGCGAATCAGAATCATTCTGGGCTTCGGAGGATGCATAGGTGTCGCTCGTCATCATCCCGGAAAAAGCCGTGGCTAATATCAATAGTAAAAAGTAATTCTTCATATGCTAGGTAGCTCCACTTTAGTACCGGCATTCCTAAAATGATTGACGAGAAAACCACTCAATAGTTACGGAATTCTCAATACAATATTTTCCGATCCAAAGCCGTCATCCACCCTTTCCGCCTCTTCAGGAAATAGCAGGCGGGCGCCACTAGCGTCATGCGCTTGCAGGTGGTACTCGTAGCGTCCAGGAGGCAAAAAAAGGCTTAGTTCAAACCTGCCTGCTTGCCTAGGCAACTTTACTGGTCGCCAATCGGTCATGCTGCCGCAAAGAATTACCTTTTCTGCTTTTACATGCACACGTATCACCGTTGGCTCTTTTCCCACTCCTGGTTTCACTAAGACCTTGGGAGTGCAGGAACTAATTAGAAGGCTAACAGTGCCAAGCAAAAAGAGCGATCTCCACCATACTGCGTATCCAATCGTTTTATGCAATATGTGCCTCACCAGTATACCTCCCACAAATCCCATTTTAGGTAGATAAAGGCGAGGTGGCGGGATGGAGAAAGTGATTGTTCAGTGTACTTTATGGTAAAAGAATAAGTGCCTTCTATCGATAGTGATTCTGCAAAAGGGTAAACAATAGACGCAAAAGCGCGCCACAGGGTTTCGCTACTACTAAAAATTGACTCATTGCCTTGCCAAAAAATCTGTGCTTTCCATTGTAGTTGAGAGAAATTTCCAGACAAAAACATGGAGGCTTGGTGATAAATGAGTGTCTCCTGATCTTGCTGATTGCGTGCCAAGCGGTAAAAAAGAGATAGGTTCCACCGTTGGTCAATAGGATACAAATTGATAGGAACTGTTAGAGCTCCTTGGAAAGCCCATTCTTGTTTTGAATATTGTTGGTCTTCCAGTGTCAAACGGGAAAAATCAGCAGTGCTTGCGGCTTGAAAATCCATGTTTGCCAAATGAAATCGAATTGCTGGCGAAAAATGCACTGCCTGTTCGGAAATAACATTAGGAGCAGAATCTTCAGAAAGCCAATCTGATGCATAGCTGCTGTTTTCGGCGCCAATGGAGAAAATCGTCTCGAATGTAGGATGTTTATAGCGAATGTTGCTACTGGCGGTTAGCGCTAGAGAAGGGGCATCGGCAGACAAGTATTTTCCATACAAAAAATCGGCAGAAGCGGCAAATTTCCATCGAGGAGAAAACGACAAATCAATTTTTCCACTAGGACTAATTTGAATTGCCGCATCTGGCCCGGAGTTAGCCCCCAAATCTTTGTCGCTAACGTAACCGCCACCTGCCAAAAAGGAAAGAGATAACCTGGCAGGAATGGCTAAACATACCTGTGCTGTTGGTAACCAAAAAATTATTACCAGCAATACCAGCGTTGCGATTTCATTGGAAAAATTTATAGCTCGATTAGGGCATTTTTTCCTCCAAAGCCGTCGTCCATAGTAGCTGCTGCGTTGGGATCGGTTACCCATTGGTCGTCCACCACGAACATGTATTGATATTTCGAGCCTACAGATAAAGGAATTTCCACCATCCAGATTCCGCTAGGGGTTCGATGCAATGGAGTACTATCAGGTTTCCAGCCATTAAAATCTCCGGCTACCGCCACTGCTTGAGCTTGTGGTGCTGCATAAACCATGCGCACCATTACTGAACTATGCGGGGGCGACCCCGGAATTTTTCGGTTGGATAACAATTCTGAAGAAGTTGGTTTATTGCTTTGCAACAGTGGCCACCCACCAATAATTACCGCCACCATGGCTGCACTTGCCATCAAGGAAAGGGGTGAAAGCCAGGGAGTACGTAGCCAAGTCCAAAATGTGCGTCGCGGGCGAGGTCGTGTTCTAATCCGAGCCATGGTCCTGGCAAGAAATTCATCAGAAGGAGAGGGAGAAGGAATTTTCTGGGCGAGTTTGGCAATGTTCTGAAAAGCATTTACCTCTCGCTGTTCGTCCAAAGAAAGCCTTGCGTAAAATTCCTGTTTCGAAAAGTCGATTTCGTTATCTAGTAGCTGGTGAAGGTGTTTTACTTTCATAGTTTACTCACTAGTCCTCAATTATCGAACCAAGCGCCGTGCGCAGTAAGTGCCTGGCACGATGCACTCTCACCTTAAGAGCTCCAACCGAAATACCCGTAATCTCTTTTATTTGCTCATAATCCAAATTCTCCACATGAAATAAAACAAATGCTTCCCGGTATTTGGTGGGAAGCTCTTGGATTGCCAAATTTAATGCCGCTATAGTTCGTTTGTTATCAGTTTCACTTTCTGGTGTTTCTAAGCTGACTAGCTCCTCATCAAAAAATTGAGTGGGCTTTTCTGCTCGGGCGCCGGCCTTTAAATAATCGCGACAGCAGTTTACTGCTATTCGGCGCAGCCAATGCCGGAAGGCACAATCTCCTCTCCAGGAGCCTAGACGAGAATAGGCGCGAGCCAAAGATTCTTGCGCCAATTCTTCTCCTAGATGCGCAGAACCTGTAACATGGGCGCACAACGCAGTCAGACTCGACCCATGTCGACGTACAATTGTCGCAAAAGCTTCGGTATCACCTTGGAGCACCCGTTGCACGGCATCAGCATCGGCTGCTTCCGAAAGATCAGCTAGTTCTCCTTGACCGGGAAAAGAAGGGGATACCGATGACGAGACGGCCAGAAGTTGAGGGCGCTTTCCCATACATAAACTCTAAAACCAGGTTAGACCGCTGTTACTAATGACGGGTCTACCTAAAAAAGGTTACTTCCAAGATTACTTCCAAAAAGATGCCCATGAATAGGTAACTCGTTGCGAGTTCCCAGTAACCTTTTTGGGGGCGGCTCGTCGTTGCTTGTGAAGTGAACGATCCCAAAGGAGAAGCTAACATGGTGTTACATTGGACTCGTTGGGCGGGAATTACCGCTATTAGCGCATTACTATTGGCTCCTGGTTGCGGTGGTTCTTCCGATAATAATAAAAGCGATCTCTCAGACAATCCGGTGGTGATCAGCAACCCCCCTACTGGTCTTTCTCAATTGGCAATCAAACTAGTAGATGCACCCAGTACCGAAGTGGAAGAAATATGGGTAAACATTACTCGCGTGACTGCTCATTCGCCAGAGTTGGGATGGATTACGGTAAGCGAAGCGCCAGCAAGTGTGGACCTTTTAACAATACAAACCCAGCCAATGTTATTGGGCGTTGCGAATCTACCACCAGGGAACATTACTCAATTAAGACTGTATGTGACCCCAAAAGACAATTACGTAGTAGTTAATGGAGAAAAACTGCCGCTTAAAGTTCCCAGTGGTTCGCAATCAGGAATTAAAATAAAAGGCCCGTGGCAAATGAATGCTTGTGAAAGAACAGAAATTACTCTTGATTTCGACGGTAAAAAATCGCTCAAAGTACATCCTAAAGGAAACGGTCAAGAATGGATACTGCGACCAGTTATTAAGATTAAGAAAAGCGGCACGGATCTAGTAGGATGCGGTGAAGAAATGCCAGCATGTACTCAGCCCACTACCTGTGGCATGGAAGGCTGCAGACTAGAAAACGCTTGTGTTCCCAAAGACGTAGGAGCCGATTGTAGCGACAATTCCGAATGCCTATCTGGGGTTTGCTCTGAGCAATGTATGCCTGGTGGACCAGGCGCGCCTTGCCATGGGACCAATGGTTGCATGAGTGGTGTTTGTCTGGAGGACGGCACTTGCGGTTCTGGAGACGCCGCACATCCAGAAGCTGAATGTGAAGCTGATCATCAATGCCTTTCTAATGCATGTTTGGATAACGCTTGTCAGCTAGGTGCTCAAGGTGCTCCTTGCCTGGAAAATATTGATTGCCAATCAAATATTTGCGAAGGAACCTGCCAGGTAGCAGCGGATGTGAATTGAACGACTACAAATCAACTGCTCTCGGATGCTTCTATAAATTAATCCAATCGTGATAATGCAATGCATCGTTCGAAAACTCTGCGATATCGTGCAGCGAAACACGATTTTAAGAGGAATAGAACGATGCATAAGTGTATAGACACGAGCTTATTCGTGAAGTGCCTGTACTAGCATCAAGGTGTTTTTTGTCGATATAGTCCCTCGAATGTTGCGTTCAGCCCACAATATTCAAAACAGGTGTTGGAAGCTGAAGAAACACTAATGCCTTTATGATTAGTCTTGAACTTTAGGACGCAAGGTTGAGTTTTGTTATTTTTTAAAATAGCTTTTTCGTCTTTGATTGTTCCTTCCATTTCGCAAGTCTGCGCATTGGCCCCAGTTGTTTGCAATGTGAATGGATGAGCCCCATTGACTTGCGGTTTTATGCTTAGAATTCCTGTTCCATCTTCATAAAGATACTCACCTGCTTGAATTTTAAAGGAAGCAGCAGCCATGGCCAACAGCGAAAAAAATGTTAATCCAACAACAAACACGGATGATATCGATATACGCATTGGTATTTCCTTTTAGTAAAAATTTGGTGACGCTCTCGACTATGCCATGAAGATTCTGGCTTTTAAACAATTATTAACCGACTAACCACTCGACTTCTGTGAGGATACTGACGATCACTTAGTGGCCAGGATTAGCCGGATTTTGATCGCTGCGATCAAAATGATCCACTAGATACTATTTTGATATTCATCATTCTATGGGTATCTCGTAGCAAGCCCGGATGAATGAACTATAGGCATACTTCCTGCAATCCTATAATTGTTCGTAGGAAAAATTTAATCTAATAAGGAGCGCAATCATATGACCATGGACATTAAGAGAAATAGTAATGTTCTTCCGTATAGACCTCTGAACAATTCGTTTCCGACACCAAGCGAAACACCTCGTTCGACGCCCAACTTGCCAAAATGGACCGATGGGTTTGATTCGCCTTCCAATTCAGGTTCCCCTATTCAGAAACTACTAAACGAAGTGATACGTGGTTTAGAGGCAATTCAAGCGCTTATTAATGGCGATGGTCCTTCTCGATCGACAGAAATGCCTTCTAAGCAAATAGAGACGCCAACAAAGCACCCCATGACTGAGAGCGCAGGAGGTTCAGAAAAAACTGTCCAGCCTGGTTCGGTTGATGATGATCTTGGCTCCCTGAGCGCAAAGTACGAATCTAATGGTGACCCGGGCACTGTCTCCTCTGGCGCGGGAGATGCGGGGGGTGTTTCCTACGGGTCATACCAATTCGCAACCAATACCGGAAGCGCTCAGCGCTTTGTAGACGGATTGAAAACATCTCACCCGGAGTATTACGAGCGCTTAAAAGATTTTAAGCCAGGAACTACTGAGTTTAGTAACGCATGGAAGCAGCTTGCTAAAGATGACCCTACAGGATTCGCTAAGGCTCAACACGAAGCGATTGCCTCATCCCATTACCAACCAGCAATGGCAAAAATCGAGGAGAAGCACCCTGATTTCAGCAAACGTTCTTCAGCGCTTCGCAATGTGATTTGGTCGGCAGCAGTTCAACATGGCTCCCAAGGATGCGCGAACATTGTTGATTCCGTCCTCAGCGGCAAAGACGTATCAAAAATGTCCGATGAAGAAATTATTAAAGCAATATATGCGGAGCGAGGCAGAACCAATGCCAACGGCGGTTTAGTCCATTTTCCCAGCTGTTCTTCCGATGTTCAAGAGAGCGTTAAAAATAGATTCCAAAATGAATGTAACGATGCCCTTGCTCAGCTAAAATCAGCAGCATGACAATATTGAAATCATGGTGGTATTGTGTGCGGTGAAATGCCTTATCGAACGCAACTGAGGTCGAGAAATCTCGGCTTCGGTTCTTGATGCTGAATAGTGACTATTATTCTTTATCAAGTTTTCCTACTAGCGAAAGAGTAAAAGAGGCACCCATATATTTGAAATGCGGCCGGACCTTTAAACTGCAGCGATACCACCCTGGTTGCCCGCTAACATTTTCGACGGTAATTTGCGCTTGTCGTAAGGGGCGCACCGAGCGTACAGCGGGCGTGGGGTTATCCATATCGGCTACATACTGACGAATCCAATTATTGAGTTCTCTTTCTAAATCGGAGCGTTCTTTCCATGTTCCAATCTGTTCTCTTTGTAGAACTTTGAGATAATGGGCCAAGCGAGTCATGATAAAAATGTAAGGAAGTTGGGTGCCAAGCCGATAATTGGTCTCAATTTGTCTGCTGTCCGGAGACTGGCCAAAGCTTTTTGGTTTCTGAACTGAGTTTGCTGAAAAGAAGCAGGCATTGTCTGATTCTTTCCGGTAAGTCAAAGCAATAAAGCCTTCTTCAGACAACTCATATTCGCGGCGCTCAGTGATAAATACTTCTGTTGGAATTTTGTTCTGTATGTTCCGCATGGTTGCATATTGATCCAGAGGTATATTTTCTACTGTGCCTCCCGCCTGGGGACCGATAATATGAGGGCACCAACGATACTTGGCGAAAGAATCGGCAACCCGCGTCGCAAATGCATGGGAAGCATACCCCCATAAATAGTTGTCGCGTTTTCCTATAACGTCTTCGGTATAATTAAAATGCTTGGTGGGACCATTTATCTCGTTATAAGGTTGGCGCAATAAAAAGCGAGGTAGGCACAAACCAATATTGCGTGAATCGTCGGAACTTCGGAAAGAATTCCAGCGTAAATATTGAGGTCCTTCGAATAGAGATTTCAAATCTTTAAGGTGTGGAAGTCTGTCGAAAGATGTATCGTTGAAAAACTCAGGCGAGGCATTGGCGATGAATGGCGCATGGGCCATGGCGGAAACTGCTGCAATTTTAGACAGCAGTAGCACGTCTTGCTGGTTCGGACCAAATTCATAATTGGCACATATCATTCCATATGGCTTTCCTCCAAATACACCGTACTCATTGGAATAGACAATTTTATAAAATCCGGTTTTAGGTATTTCTGGCGAATCTTCAAAATCAATTATCAAATCATCTTTTGATGCATTCAAAATTTCTAGCCTTATGTTTTCTTTGAAATTGACGCGATCGGTGACAAATTGCAGCGAACGCCAAGCGCTCTCCAGTTTCTGAAAATGTTGCGAATGAAGAATTTCATTGAGCTGAGCACAAAGCTTCTTGTCGATTTCTACAATGATTGCGTCAATAACCGCAATATCAAATTTCTGGTAAAATAAATTGTTGGAGATAACATAAGAAGCAAAGGTGATAATTCCGTGGCGGAGTTGTTTGTAAGATTCACTGGCCGGGTTTAGCCGACTTTCCTCTAAGATATCGTGAATCAATGGATATTGTTCGATTTCTATCGGTTCCAATTCTAATGAATGGTTGGTCTGCATTTCGATGCTCATATCCCGACGGACTCCTAACCAATTGTTATGGTAGCCTTATGGCACCGTATCTAGCGCCCTTATGCTAGGTGCCTAGCAAATAAACTTCAACCTCTGATTTCACCGGTCATCTAGTCGGCTTATGGTCTACCGGGCTCCAGCCTCCACCTTGGAGCAAAAAGGCAGCGGGTTTGTTCCAAAAAGTAAAAGCTTGTCTCGCCAATGAACAACTTCAATGAACGTGCATTCGGCTAAGTGGTTGAAATATTTAGTGTTGGTCGTTGGCACGGGCAGTGCATTTTGCGTCTTGTTGAATTCGACATAGGGTCGGATGGCGGGAGCCAGCGTTAATGGGCACGCGCTGGCTTTCGTGGTTTAATCTCATCGGAATTCAGCGGCTAGGTTGAGACAAAGAAACGACAGCATCGAAACAACGAAGTTCATAACGGTAAATGCAAAACTTTTTGTATCGGGTCATGCCACCAACGTTTTTTTACACGAAGGGGCAAATCGAATTTTTCTATACTATAATTCTCTGCTGCTTCTCTTGGAGTACAACCATTGATCAGAATCTCCGCCAAAAATGAATTTATCGCCTTTTGAAATGCCAGTTTGTTTCCCCAATAATGCAAAATATAATTTTTAGATTCTCGAAGACGGAAGGTCGATCCAAGTAGAGCGCTCCAAGAAAGTTGTTCCATTAGCCAGTGGTTAACTCCCTGAGAAAGCATTGCTTCATGAATTAAGAAAGCTTTTTCAATGAAATGATGCTCATTGGCGGGTATTGCAATAACTCCGGCGTTAAACATCACTGTCTCTTCGGTGATGGTAATGTCTTCGAAATCGCGCCCCAATGTTTTTTTAAGTAAAGGAAGACGATTGGAAGTTTTTCGTTCTCCTAGCTTTTTTTCCTTGGCATGCATAAAAAATACATTTTTATTCAAGTCGGAAACGATTTCGTTTAGCGAATGTCGTATTAAAACGTCGGAGTCTAAATATATTAAATGGGCATGCCCCATAGCTGCTGTGCGCTTTAGAGCCAAGAATTTTGCTCTAAAATAATGATTTTGTCCGGCTTTCCACAAGCGTAGTTCGTTGTCGTCTATGTGTTCTACTCGGATTAAAGGGCTAAGCCAGGAAAACCTATGGGGACGATTGGTGAATACAATTATTTCACAGGAATCTGGCGATGCAGCTAGCACGCTTAGCGCAGCAGCGTGTACTTGTTGGTAGATCTCCGAGCTATTACCGAATGCCAAGAATACTACTCGAAAAAGCATGTGTGCCTCATGTACACAGTAAACCGCTTCTTGCCTAAAACTCGCCATCTTGTAGCATATTCGCAGGTAAAAACTAGTCGTCGGATTAAGTAAACAGTAGGAGGGAAGTCGTTTATAGTGCCCTCCATGGATCTTCGAAGCCAAAGTACTCTTTTAGCGGCGCTTTTTTGCCTGGCCTTGGCGATATCGGTTTTTCTTCGTCCTCGCCGTCGAGCTCTCACTCTTTACGCTGCCTTTTGCCTTACCCTCTTTTTGTACTATCTGGGGGAGTTCGCTACTGTTTTGTGGTCAAGCTTTTGGTCGCGGGTGTCTATTGCCACTAGCACCCTTATCCCAGTGAGCGCGCTGGCTTTTTTTCTTGAATTCCTGGGAGTTTCTCCCAAACATGCTCGTAGAGCGTGGTTGGCGGCAATGCTTGGAGTGCCTCTGGGTATCACCGTGGCGGTGACTCCTTTAGCTAGCTCTGAGATTGCGCGTACGCTGATTGCTTTATGGGTTTTCGGCGCTCTTTTGGTTGGGTTTTCTCTTTTATTGAGAAGAATGGCAGTAACTGAATCTTCGATTGAAAGAGCGCGGCTTTTGTATTTGACTGGGGGAGCGGGACTAACTTTATTGGCTGCGGCTTTGGATAGGCTTCCGGAATATGGAATTGATTTTCCGCAACTGGGAGCAATTGTTACCTCTCTCTATATGTTTTTATTGGCCCAAACCCTGCAAAAGTTACGCCTATTAGATTTGAACGAGCTTTTGGGGAAAATTGCTGCCTTGTCGCTGCATGCTATCATTCTGGTAGCTATTTTCGTGCTTCTGGTTTCTTGGGTGGGTGACCGGCCAAGCCTTTTTTTATTTAATTCATTAGTGGCATCAATAGTTATTTTAATTCTATTTGAGCCACTAAGAGCCAAGTTGGAAGAATGGGTTGTAGCAAATTTATTTCGAGAAAGATATGAAATGATTCGATCTCTTGATTTTTTGCGAAGTCGTATTAGCAACGTCATTGAAGTTCACGATTTGGCTAAACTGGTTATGGATACCCTTCACGAGACCAGAAGAGTCACTCATGTTTCCATGTATTTGCTTTCCGAGGATAGGCCCGGCTTTTTTCTTTTTGATAGCTTGGGTCCAGCTCCCGCTCCTTTCTTAGATGCCGCGCAGGCACGACCCTTAATTGCAGTTGCCATGCAGGGTCACCCCGCGGTGCTTTTGGAAAACATTGAAAGAAAGGTAGCTGATTTGAAATATACTGAAGAATATCAGACTAATAAGAGGAAGGGAAGAGAAGAGGGTAAGCGTCTCAACGATTTGAAAGCGGCCCTAAAAGCAATGAATGCAGGTATAGCAGTTCCTTTAATGAGCGGAGATCGAGTTATTGGTTTTCTTAATCTTTGGGACGAACGAGTGCCCGAAACCTATGCCTCCAATGAAATTGAAAGTATTCTTAAATTGGGCGAACAAATTGCTACGGTTGTGGAAAATAGTAAACTTTACGAAAGAATGAAAGAAAAAGATCGCTTGGCTGCCCTAGGAGAAATGGCTGCTGGTTTGGCTCATGAAATTCGTAATCCTTTGGGGGCTATAAAAGGAGCAGCGCAATATCTTTCTCCAGAAAACTTGCCGGCAGAAAATAATGAATTTTTGCAAATT
Organism: Myxococcales bacterium; assembly: GCA_050288705.1. Classification (GTDB taxonomy): domain Bacteria; phylum Myxococcota; class Myxococcia; order Myxococcales; family UBA5297; genus JBNKEI01. The sequence goes on along the minus strand of JBNKEI010000177.1, from coordinate 14,860 downwards.
ATTGTGGACGAAGTAAACCGCCTTAATTCAGTGGTTTCGCACTTTTTGGATTATTCAAGGCCGCTAAAGCAGAATTTTGTTCCGGTAGAATTGTCGAACGTGATCAGTCGTACTGCCAAATTACTGTCCAGTGACCTTCCCGAAAATGTAGTTCTTCAAGTTGATGGTCGTGAAAATCTTCCCAAAGTATCGGCTGATGCCGAACAGCTTAAACAGGTCTTGATTAATCTCATTCAAAACGCAGTTCAAGCTATGCCCGAAGGAGGGACCATTACCTTGACTGTCCGCTCTCCCGATTCGATTCCAGGATGGCGTTTTGCCAGTGCCCCAGAAACAGTGGAAATTCGAGTTCTAGATACCGGAAACGGTATTCCCGAAGAAGCTCGACCGCATATCTTTGTTCCCTTTTATACCACCAAAGAAAAAGGCACTGGGTTGGGATTGGCTATATGCGATCGCATTATTAAAAGCCATGGGGGTAGCATTATGATTAGCAGCCGAATAGGAGAAGGTACAGAGTTTATAATTCGGCTTCCTGCTATTCCTGAGCCGAGAGTCGTAGTGGACTCCAACGTGACTTCTTCTCCTGCCAAGGTAAATATTTCGGAAATTGATCTTACTCCATTTCCAGGAACGCTGATGCCGCCCGAAGGCGCAAGAGGGAAAAAAAAGAAAAAAAGTGTTCAGCGACGCTAGGAATTAAAAACAAACATTCTCTCACCAAGATGCTTCTCATGTGAGAGAATACTGGGCCACCTCATGAGTTTAGATACTTGGCGCCCTGATGTGCAATGTATGAAAGAATAGCCAATTCGGAATCGGCGAAGTTAGGGCTGTCTTTTTTATTAATGACTTCAATGCACCCAAATACTTGGCCGTCTAGTGCCATGGGAGCACACAATATTGACTTAGTGGCGTAACCTAATTTCTTAGACACTTCCCGATAAAAACGGGGGTCTTTTTCGGTATTACTAATTGCTAGGCATACTGCTTCTTGTACACAAAATCCTACTATTCCTATTCCAACAGGAAGGCGCAACTTGAGTTTGTCTAATTCATGGGACTTAGGGCCGCGAGCCACTACCAGTTCAAGATCGTTTTTGGCGAAATCGGAAACAAAAACCGAGCCGGAGTCAGCAGGTATTTTTTCTAGTGCCAGATCAAGAAGAAAGCCCATGCCTGGCATTTTCGACATATCAAATACTTCCTGTGTTCGTTCAAACAATTCACATAATATTTCTTCTGTGTCTTGTTTAACAGGCTCCCGGCCAATCGGGGAAGCTAAAGTTTGAGAAATACTTGCAGCAGCAGAAGGAAAAGTTGGTGTAGGTGGTTGTGTAGCATTCTCATCAATAGCCCGAATACGAAAAACTCTACCACTAGAAGTATCGGTGACATGAATGGAATTGTCTTCCATAATATCAACCATGACACCAGAGGTATTAGTTCCCTGTTCTCCCAAATTCTGCAGACCACTCTTTAAGGCGGTCATCCAGTTTTCAGCATCAATCATGAGAGTGACGCTATGGTTTTCTTTTGAAGAGGGAACAAATACTTCATATTTTGGCATAAGGACCTCCGCGGAATACCGCATGTCTTATTGCAGTACTGCTATCAAAGCACAATAGCGGGTTAGATAGCGATTGCCTTTTGCTCATTTTTTTGGAGCATATTAGGTACCTTTGGGCGATAATTTCCCGACTTGCATTTAGAGGTACCTAATTCACAGGATCTTGTGGCATGGGATCTAAAAGCTATTGACCACTGGGCGGTCTGAGTGCTGCGAGATAATCCTGGTTTTCTGGATCAAATTGTTGGCAATTCTGCGCTTGGATTGATCTCAGGCTCTGTAGGTGCAGTCTGAAGTAACGGACCATACGCGCGGCAGACTTTCTCTCTCCGGAGAGTTGGTCTTCTGCGCGTGTAATAATCAACTGGGCGTCAATTTCATAACTTGCACCCACCAAACAAAGCCTTTCCCTGGACACCGAGAGCAAATGACTACTAGGGCAACTGACGACACACGTCCAGCACTTCAAAAATAGATTTCTTATTAGACTCGTTTTGGATAATGCTGCCAAACCGTGGTTTCAACTGGACTCGCAATAATTCCCTAGTAGGCGAACTAATAAACTACAAAATTCGTATTTAGATCATTTTTGAATGGGAGAATGAAAACATGTGTAAAAGATTAAACATGGCTTTTTCCGCCAATCGAGTATATGTTCTAGGCTCAGTCAGTTTCAAACCAGCAACATCCAACTTGGCTGCTGCAGTTGATAGTGCTGAGGTAGAGTTAGCAAGTCCAAGTCTCTGGCTCATAGTATCGAGTATAGGGGCAGACACAAAATTGGCTGTAGAACTTGCTTCGTGGGCTACTTGCAAAAACGGATTCTGCATGAAGGTCGGGAGATGCTGAGAAAAATTAACCGCCGTGTTCATGAGCGGTTTGTGCAGCAAATATTCCGAAGGGTTATCGGCTGCCGCTGCTGAAAAATTAAGCTTAGCTGCTATGTTTGATAGTAGACTCATATCTCTCTCCAGTTAAGTGGTGACAACCAAATTGATTTTTCTGCTCTTATTTGTTGTCGTGAGAGCGATCAAAAAGTTGTGCACTGAAGATGTTTTTCTTAGCTTTTTCTTCGAAAGAGTCGCCTTGTTGAAGGAGCTTCTTTAGAGTGTCAATTTTTTTATTGACATCTTCTGCGGTTAGCCCTCCTAGCGATTTAACCGTTTTTTCTGGAAGTACATGAAGCGTGGGCGTTTTGTCAGGATGCAGCGCATAGTCAATAACTTTCTCAATATAGGTTTCTACTGGAATTCCAAGAGACATAGCAATTTCACTGGTTGCAGGATCGGCTAGCAGCTTAGCGCGTAGCTCTTCGGGAGTTCGTTCTGGTTTTTTGTCAGTCATCTCATTTTCCATGGTTGAAGGAAAGGTAAGGGAGGCCCTGCTTAAGATTTATATTCAAAACCAGTAGAGTGCGCAGGTCAAGGAAGACGTGGTTCAATTCATGCTTGAATCAAGCAAGTCAGTAGAAGAAGCAGCCAAAACATTAGGAGTTACGCTAATTCACAGGATCTTGCGGTATGGGATCTAATGGGAGCCACTGCCCAACTGTGCGCATAGATTCGGCGAGCCGGTTGTTTTGGTATTTTCCGAAGAAATCGATTCCCCGTTCGCGTTGCCTCTTGGCTTTCTCACGCACGAGCAACATGGTTGGCTCAAATATTTCGGAACTAGCCATTAAATTATCAAAGGCGAGTTCCATTTCCATAGCTTTATTGTTATGCCCAGCTAGACGCAACAATAATGCCTGCGCTCGCAATGCGTCCAAGTGTGGCGCCAATTCTGGCTTAACCGACCAATCAACTAGTATGGTGGCGAACTTATTGCGGCGAGTATGTTCGTGCACTTTTTGCATGAAATCTTCTAGCATTCGTTCGGCAACCGCATACTCTAGTTTATCATTGACCTGACCTTTTACCTTCGGAATTCCATAGTTTACCCATAAGTCCCAGTTTTCCCGGACGTGCTGTGCGAAATCACTAAAGGTCTGGAACTCGAAACCGCAGTCCGTGCGCGCCGGGTCGATTTCGTTGTTGAACAACCATAATGTTGAAAAGTTATTAACACCTTTGGAATGCAGCTCTCGGGTGTAGGAAGTGCCAAGTGCGCTGGCGAATAACCTCGCAATCGTCTGGTTTTTTTGGCTGTTATCCTGATTCTCGCTAAAATGCTTAAGCATAACACTAGCGCCCGCCCGCGCTTCACCATCAACCCGTGACTGTGCCAGCGAATCCTTCATCATCATAGTCATGTAGCCAGTAAGTGGTGTGCAGGTAGTTATATTCTCACTTCTGGCTTTGAAACCTGCCAATGCTCCAAGGGACACACGGCGGGGATCGCCTTCCACCTTGCCAACCCTGATACCAGCCGTACCCATAATGCTTGATTCATTACTGCGCAACTTACGCGGGGCGTCGGCGATTAAGCCAACGGTAATGCTGGGGTGACGCGCCAGCAGCTCACCAAGTAGATCGCGATGTTCTAGCGGACCGGCGCTGGTATCGCTGATTAGGTGCATCAGGTGTTCGAACATTTTTAAGAATTGCCTGCGTTCTTCTATCTCGTTTCCTTTGCGGCGGCGAGGCACGCGAATCTGTAGGCCATTTTCGATGCTCGATTCTTTCTTCGTTCGCCAATTTGCCGATATACCTAGACCAAAAGGGACTTGGTTAGTTCCGGGTATCACGTACCCCCCGCCAATGCTCGCGCCAATTTGCGCTTGGCGAGCTACTTGCTTACCAATTTGAATATATAAGCCGGTACGCCCCATTTGGATTTCTAATACTCGATCACTATTTTTTTGCCCCGATAGAATTAGACTAAAACCAAGGCCGCTTGGTATTATTGCCGACGCAGCGAATATTGGAGATATGTTAAGGCCAATAACCTTTTGTCCGGTGATACGTAATTTGTCACGCCATTCAAGCTTTTGGAGAAAATCGCGTAAGAAATCGAACAATGCTTGCGGCGATCGTACTTTGTCGGTATCGCCGTCGTATAATAAGCGTTTGACGGTACCCACGGCGCAAAGAAAACGTCTGCGCTCAGTGGCCTCCAGATCGATTGCAGTCCCAGTGCCTAAAGACTGGGCATTGACTAGCGGATGTGCAAGCATTTTCTTCTGCAATAAGTCCATTGCTTCAAGCAGGGTTAGGCGACCAGAGCTCAGTGTTTTCCATACCTCTGCAAAACCGGGATGTCCGGCTGCCTCAGGACGTTCGCTGTCAACCGTGCGGTTTACGAAGCACGCTTCTAGCTCGGCATGACGATTTTCGATTGCGCGAATTGCTTTGGGATTGAGTTTGAGACGAGTGAGATCCGTTTCGTAAGGTAGATTTTGCACGTGTTCTGAAAGGGCCCGCATGGCAAGCTCTACCGACGATGGACCAATGCCGCTATTTGTTCGAGCATGACGGCGTTCGGAAAGATAGTTTGCCAAATGCTTTGCCGCATTTCTCAGTTCTTCATTAGCGCGGCGCTGTGGCGTAGGGAGAGCTTCTGCACTAGCTGCACACATTCCTTCGCGCAGAGAACGCAGCGGGTTGGGCCCGTCGGTCTGGCGATTAGTGGTTCCTGCTTGCGCCCACTGCGCAAACATTCGCAGATGCGCGTTCGCTTGTGCATACGGCGAATTGGGAGCCTTGCTTGCATATCCATTGCGAACCGCATGGAAAGCGCTGCGTTGCTCTTCAGTTGCTTGTGCAAGGCCCTCATCGACGGAAGGTCCGTTTACCGCATAGCGAGCGCCGATTTGGGCATTGGCAAGCAGATGCCGGGTGTCTACATCGTCCAAACTTGTTTGGTCGTAATGCTGGCCGGCACGCAGGTAAATCTGTGCTGCTTCAATTCGTGTTCTCTGAAGTGGTGCATCGCTACGGCAAAGCATATGCGAAAGCACTTGCATGCCGCGCGGAACATTGGCCAGCAATTGAGCGGTTGCCGCAGCGGCACTTCCTGATGGCAGACAAGAATTGTGGGTAGTACCTGACTGAGCAACTAGTTGTCGCCAAGACACCGTTTTCAGTGTGCTTATAACTTCTGCAGCAATGCGGATATTTCCATGGGTAGCCAGCGAAAGTGCTTGCAGTCCAATGGCCGCGGCGTCAGTTGGCGAAAGCGCCTTGGAGCCAAACTCTTTTGCGCGTTCACCCAAGCTAGTAACCCAGGCACGCAATATTTGTGCTTCCTTGGTCGAGGCAGCTCCAGATTCAAAGCCTGGTAGGGTGTTCAGAAGATGTTCGTTCAATGCTTCTGTAGCAGTGTTGAGTGATTCTGTGGCGATCTTTTTCGCGTCCTTGGCCCGGTTATGCTTAATTTCTATACCTGCAATAACATCGGTGAGTTTTGGTAGTGTTTGAAGCTTTTGTAATTCTTCGTCTATTTTCCAAATATCATCAGCGTTTACCTTCGCCGATTGGGTAATTTGCTTTTGTCGCTTGTCGAGTTGTCTGAGTTCGTTTTCCAGCTTTTCCGCACTCTGGGAAAAGCGTTCGACAACTCGGTGTTGTATGTTTTGAGAACGTTGCAGTTGCGACAATTTGGTATTCTGCTCACTGATCTGTCGAGATAGGTCTTCTTGGAAAGCAAGAGATTCCATCATGCTGAGAACTGTTCGTTCGCAGTTATTAAAACCTTGCTTAGGTGCTTTCCCATGCTTAGCTTCATGTCTAATAAATTCAACGTCGCTAAATTTTAATCCATGGGGTTTGATTAGTTTTATAATCAACTCTTTAGTTGCCTTAATTGACTGGGGGCTAGGCTCTCCCGAATTAAAGTAATGGAATTCTTTCCGATTCTTCGCAACAAGCAGTGTATAGTGTTGCTCTGTCATAGGACGTAGGGGACTGCGTTTGTTTGCTTGCACTTGTTTATGATTTATAAATTCTTTCGAAGTGTCACTCACCGCAAAGAGGGAGAATGCCGCTTCATTTAATTCTATATTTCCCGCAGTAGATTCCGTCGGCGAGTAAAATTTTATATTCGTTTCTGGGGGGAAGCGGCGCTTTAAATGCTCGATGCCAGTTTGTATTGTGATGTTATTGAAGATTTCGCCATTTTCTAACGGAGTTACTGGTTTTGGCAATGTACAAAAAGCCTCATGACTTTCGTCGCGCTTGCGGGTGGTATGGGCGATAGTGGTCTGGGTTATTTCTATTTGCTTAGCGAGTTCGGCCAAAATAGTGGTTGCATTGCATGCCTGCGCGGTGTGTTGCAATAATAATTTGGAAACAATCTCTCGCTGGTGCTTAATCTTGGCGGCGTTGTTTGCAAGATTCGTGGCTCGGCGTGCAAGCAGTGAGAGATTGTTTTTCACGAACTGCGTATTATGCGAAAGCGCACTATCGATTTCGGCAATACGCCGCTGTTCAATTTCAGCTTTGAGTAGGGAGTCGTTTTGTTTAAGGTGATCGAGAATTGCCTCATTTAGCTGAGCGCTAGTTTTTAGCGATTTGGCTTCGACACCGGGAAGCAGAGTCTTATTTTTGGATGAGCAGGAATGTTCTGGAACGGTGCCCATATAACGCGCCATTTTTTTATGCGATTGCGGATCGCTAGGTCTTATTCCTGTTGAGGCAGCAATCTTTTGTCCAAAGCGCTTAATTGTATTCGTTTTTAAACAGGACCCCTTTTGAGGCGTCACGGTATTGGCGGTTGCCGCCTTGTCTAACAACTGTTGGGAACGACTAAGAGCGCCCTCGCCTGGGTTCAATAGGTCTGCTTCAATGGCGAGGGGGTTAAGCGTGGTGAATTTCTGGTGAGTATGTCGATTGGCAGAAGGTTTGCCGGGATGCGAAGTGATATTGATATTGCCAGGAATGCCTAGCATTACTCTGCGCGGACGATATGATTTCATGCAGGAAAAACGAACAATACTTGCTTTCCTTAAAAGTGCAACATTTATTCGCCAAAATTGGGATGGGTAGAGCAGGCTAAAGCAGATCGTGGCATCGGCAAAACAGGAGCGCCAAGGGGAAGGCAGGCTGGCATGTGGATATTTAGTGGGAAATCAAACCTCGTTTCATTTACAGTTACCCTCTGTATTGTGCTAATGCTTCAATTTGATTCCCCTCGTTACGATAAATAGGTCTTATTTTTGCTTTAGATTATTTTTCGTATGCCCTCATGCTGAGTATAAATTCCTCAGTCACGTAAGAACTCGCTAATCATGGTTCGTAAGGCTGCTTGTCGAAAAACAGAAAATTGGCTACCACTCAGTCTATTTTTTGCGTATATTGGCTGGTTTTTTAGCGTCTAAAATAGCAGTTTTACTGAGGCTTTTTTCTCTATCATCGATTATGTTTTTTGCTTCTATTTTTGTTACGTCTTTGGTACCGTGGCGGACTAGTAATAACGTTTTTTGTTTTTTTTGACTAACGCAACTTTTTTGGAAGTAAGTTGAGGAAAAACCATGCAAGCGATTCATGATTTCGTCTTGGCAATTAATGGTGTTGTCTGGGGACCGCCAATGTTAATTCTTCTATTCGGGACCCACTTGTTTCTCACTTTTAGAACAGGATTTATGCAAAAATACCTGTGGAAGGCTATCAAGCTTTCCGTGACTAAGGACAAGGACGCCAGTGAAGGTGAAATCAGTCAATTTGGTGCTCTAGCCACTGCTCTGGCGGCGACCATTGGTACCGGTAATATTGTCGGAGTAGCTACTGCAGTTGCTCTGGGAGGCCCGGGTGCTGTGCTTTGGTGCTGGCTTACCGGAGTATTCGGAATTTCTACTAAGTACGCCGAGGGATTGCTATCGGTAAAATATCGAGTCAAGACATCAGATGGTTCAATGCTTGGCGGCCCTATGTATGCTTTAGAAAACGGCCTAAAAATGAAATGGCTGGCAGTACTCTTTTCAATTTTTACTGCAGTTGCAGCCTTTGGTATTGGCAACATGACTCAAGCCAATTCTATCGCTGATATGGCCAAGACTACTTTTGGTATTTCGCCTCCGGTTACGGGAGCCATATTGGCAATAGTTACTGCCATTGTAATTTTGGGCGGTGTTAAGTCTATCTCTAAAGTCTGCGAAAAGCTGGTTCCTTTCATGGCCATCTTTTATGTGCTCGGCTGTCTCGTAATACTAGGAATAAATTTTAGCTATCTGGGCGAGACCATCTCGCTTATATTGTCGCAGGCTTTTTCTCCCAAGGCGGCAGGAGGTGGCTTTGTCGGCGCCACGGTAATGATGGCCGCCCGCTACGGTATTGCTCGGGGACTCTTTTCCAACGAGTCTGGTCTCGGTTCTGCCCCCATAGTGGCTGCTGCGGCTCGTACTAAAAACCCTGTCCGTCAGGCTCTGGTTTCATCCACTGGTACCCTTTGGGATACGGTAGTGGTCTGCGCTTTGACTGGTTTAGTATTAGTATCGACTATTATTCGCGATCCCGCTAATGCGGGCGGCAAAGTGGGCGCAGCACTCACTAGCGCTGCTTTTGACCAGATTCCGGTAATAGGCCCACTAGTTATCACTGTTGGTCTGTTGACATTTGTGTTTTCCACCGTTTTAGGCTGGTCCTATTATGGTGAGAGAGCTGCCGAATACCTACTGGGTAAGAAGATTATCACCCCATATCGGATACTATGGGTCGTTTTTATCTTTGTTGGTTCTATGCTCAAACTGACCTTTGTATGGGATCTTACCGACACACTTAACGGTATGATGGCAATACCTAACTTGGTTGCTTTATTACTTTTGAGCGGGGTAGTTGCTGCTGAAACTCGGAAATATCTAGTGGATGGCAATATCGATATGCAGGCTGAACAAGAATACTTTAAAGTTCTGGGAGAAGATTCGAAAAAAGAATCCGTTCGTTCGAAGCTTTCTGCCTGATTAGGGGAAAAGCCTGAAAAGGCATTCCGATCTCGGAGACTAGAGACTTGTATCCCCTACAAGGCTCTGGTCTCCTGTCGGCAAAGGTGCCAAAGCGGCATCAAAGAGTTCTTGGCAAGCAGGGTGAGCTATTCTATCTAAGCGGTCTAGATCGGCGAGGTGTTCCACGATACAACCTTGGTGCATAACTACCAACCGACTAGCTGCGCGCAGAAGAATGCGAAGATCGTGGGAAATGAATAAGAAGGCAGTTCTTAGCTCACGACGTATATTGCCAAGAAGATCGAGAATACGGGTCTGCAGCAGCATATCGAGACTACTGACTGCTTCGTCCAACACAATAAGGCGTGGCTCAAGTGCAATAGCGCGAGCAATACACACCCGCTGGAGCTCCCCGCCGCTAAGCTGATGTGGAAACTTGCGAATAGTGCTCTGGGCGTCAAGACCGACCCGTCCCAGAAGCAGGGAAATCTTTTCGGTAAGTTGTGCAGCGGGAACTGCCTCAAAATTATTAATTGGTTCGGCAATAATCTGCCCCACTCGGAACCGGGGATTTACCGATCCCAGCGAATTTTGGAACACCACTTGAACATTGCGGCGGAAGTTCCGGTATTCATTTTTGCGCAGAGAGTCAATTGCTTGTCCCTGATAAAGCACCATTCCCTTGTCCGGACGCTCTAGTCCTAGGGCAATGCGTCCCAGTGTGCTCTTACCAGAACCACTGCGACCCAATAATCCTAGACAACAGCCAGGCTCAATGTCTAAATCGATGCCATTAAGAACCGGAAATCTATTCTTGGCGCCCACAGCACTCAACGAGCTGCCACGCAGGTAGGATTTGTGAATGTTACGCAGGGAGAGAAGAGACATAGATTTAGTTTTCGGCGACCTGAGTTGAACAACACCACCCGCTAGGTTCTGCTTGCCGCTGCAAGCGAGGGCGGTGGAGGCTTTGGTATGCCTGTATCAATGAGCGGGTATACGGATGCCGCGGGTTGTGGAAAAGGGCAGTCGTCGATCCGGTTTCGACAATTTCGCCATAACGCATTACCGCCATTTTATCGGCTAGCCGGGCAATTACACTTAAATCGTGGGTGACTAGCAAAAGCGACATTCCAAGTTTTTCACGCACTTTGCTTAGCAATTCCAATATCGAAGCTTGGGAAACCACGTCGAGATCAGTAGTGGGCTCGTCAGCTACCAAAAGAGAAACTTTAAGGAGAAGAGCTAGGGCTACCATAACTCGCTGTAGCATGCCTCCGCTCATCTGAAAGGGGTAGAGATTCAGAATTTCCTGCGGCGGTTCCAAGCCCACTTCCACCAAGGCATCTACCATTCGTTTGGTTTGCTCCTCGCGGCGGCAGATTCCATGCGCTGCCAAAGTTTCTTTAAAGTGATGCCGAATAGTAAATACTGGGTCAAAGCAACTCATTGGATTTTGCAGAATCATGGCTAATGTTCGTCCGCGCAGCGATCGCCAATCGTGGGGCGCTAGGTCGGACAACGAATGGCCATTAAGCCGAATCTGGCCAGATGTTTGGCGAATACCCCTGGGGAGTAATCCCATTACTGCCAGACAAGTAAGTGATTTACCGCATCCGCTTTCGCCCACCAGCCCTAGTACTTGCCTATGGGCAATGGTCAAGGTGAGCCCTTTTACCAGATCAGTGTCATTATGGTGAGACAGTCGCAAATCGTGAATAGACAATATTTCCGAGGTAGCGCTCATTACCTGTTCTCGGCTAGTAGGGTGGGATCAAGACTGTCGCGTAGCGCGTCGCCGGGAATGTTAAAGGCCAATACGGACACAAGAATCATTATTCCAGGCAACGTTATGAGTTCGGGTTGGGTCCAGATGTATTGGCGGGCATCATTGATCATTACCCCCCATTCCGGAGTAGGGGGCTGAATTCCCAGGCCAAGAAACGAAAGCCCCGAAACATGCAGCATGATGTGGCCAATGTCGAGAGTAGCCAAGATGGCCACCTGCGACAGAACTGTTGGCAGAAAGTGATGCCAAAGCATTGGCCAGGCGCCGGTGCCCGACACTCGCGCAGCCAAAACATACTCTTTCACTTTAAGGCTTATTACCAAACTGCGAATAATGCGGGCATACCAGGCCCAGTGAGTAAGAACAATAGCCAATATTACATTGGTAAGGCCGGTACCCAGCACGGCTACCAAAAACATGGCCAAAACAAACGTGGGGAAGGTTAGGAAAACCTCGCAAGTGCGCATGAGCAACGAATCTACCCATCCGCCGTAATATCCGGCCACACCGCCCACTACTAGGCCTAACAGGAGTATCAGGGTAATGATTACCACGACCGATCCCATAGAAGTGCGAGTGCCCCAGATAAGCCGCGACAAAATATCGCGGCCCAGATGGTCGGTGCCCAAAAGATGACCAGAACCAACAGGGAGTAGCTTGCGAGAGAGATCGACGTGGTTAGGATCGTGAGGCGCTATCCAAGGGGCTAGAAAAGCCATGATTAATAATACGAAGATTATTGGTAAAGCTACCCATACCAATTCGCGTTTTAGTAGCGCTCGCCAGGTCATGCTGACTTCCCTTCTCCAAGGCGCAAGCGGGGGTCAATCCAGGTGCAGAGAATGTCTACCATTAGGTTGCAGCAAACGAATATGACCGTCATCACCAGGATAAAGCACTGCATAACCGGGAAATCGCGATTATTAATGGCTGACATAGCGTAACGGCCAGCGCCTGGCCAGGCAAAAATAACCTCTACTACTACCGCTCCGCCCAGAAGCTCACCAATGTGCATCCCTAGGGCAGTAACCACTGGTATGAGCGAGTTGCGTAGCACATGTCGGCCAACGATCCATTTCTCGGGAATTCCGCGGATGCGGGCGTAAAGAATGGAACGGTTGTTCATTTGTTCCAGAACACTGCCTCGAATGAACCGAGTGTTAATGCACAAAGACATTAATGAAAGGGTGAAAGCTGGCATGACAATATGGCTTAGACCGCCTATTCCCAAAGGCGGCAGCCATCTTAGTTGCACTGAAAAAACAAAAACCAGCAGGAATCCGAGCCAGAAGCTGGGGGTGGAGACACCTAAAAAAGCCAAAACTCGCACCAGGTGATCAAGCCAGCGGTCTTTATGTAAGGCAGAAAGAATTCCTAGAAGAAGGCTAAAGCTAATGGTTATTAGCAGCGATACTCCTGCCAACTTTAAGGTGTTGGGCAAGAAGTAGAGAAGACGATCTAGGACCGGAGCACCGGTAACGTAGGAGACGCCAAAATCTAGATGCAGCGCTTTCCAAAGCCAGTCCACATATTGAATTGGCAAAGGACGATTAATCCCCAAATGCTCACGAGCAGTAGCCAGCGCCTCGTCGGTAGGAGGAATCTGCGACAGGCGCAAATAAGACATGGCCGGGTCGTTGTCGCCCAGGCGTAGCACCAGGAAGACCAGCATCGACACTGCTAACAAAATTGGTACGAGTAGCAGCAGTCTCTTGGCCAAGAAGCGTAGCACCAATTACCTCTTTTCCATGGCCTCGAAGGGAATTTCATGTAGCGTAGCGCCAAAGCCGACCGAGGAGAGAGCCTGGCCATGCACCATTAGCATGGTGGTATGGCTGATAGGCAGGTAAACAGCCTGCTCATGCACCGTAGAGAGAATGGCCCGGTAGAGCTGCTGGCGTTCGTCTTCTTTTTGACTTACCAGAACCTTTCCAATCATAGCGTCGAGCTGACTCTTGTTGGTTAGGCCTCGCTGGGCCTGGTAGTCTGCATGAGAGGGAACTCGCCAGGAGCCAATGAAAGAATGGGGCTCATAAGGAGGTCCCCAAGTGTTGTTGAAAATTAGGTCAAAAGTGCCTTCCTTCTGTCGTCGATAGTAGCTGTCGTCTTCTTCACCAAGCAGATTTATTTGCATGCCAACTTTTTTCAAATCAGCCTGTATAACCTCGGCCACCGCTTTCATAACTGCATTAGTTCCCTGAAAGCACAGGTTTAGCTGCAGTGGCTTTCCGTTTTTAGAACGCAATCCCCGGGAGTCTCGCTTCCAACCTGCCTGATCAAGAATTTTTTCTGCGGTAGCTGGCTGATATTGATAGGGTTTGAGTCCCAGGTTGCAGTAGGGAACGCTTTTAGGAAAAAGCGTGTCCGCTTTAATTTCCGTTCCCAAGAACACGCCTCTCACCAACGCATCTTTATTAACTGCGTGCTGAATGGCCTGGCGAACTGCTAGCTCGGCAGTGGGGCCACGATGGGTGTTAATGGCCAGAGTGCGAGTAGCCAGAGGGCCAGAGCTCCGTGCGACATAGGCGCCAATCCGTTGAAAACGCTGAAAGGTATCCAAACTAATCTGGTCGCCGTAAATCAGGTCCAGGTCGCCAGTCTCAAAGGCTACAGCGCGAGCATTGCTATCGGGAATAACTTTGACCAAAACGCGATCAACTGCTGGCTTTTTTCCCCAGTAACGTTGATTGCGTGCGAACAAATCGTATTCGCCCAATTTTGATTCGACCAACTTCCAAGGGCCTGTGCCAATAGGCGCCTTTATCTCCTGGGCGGTACTTCCACTGGCTGGAATAGCCGACGGGCTTAGATAACGCAACGGGCGAACTAGCGCCAAGTCGTATAGAATAGGGTAGTAGGGATCTTTGAGAATCAGCTTGACTGTATACTTATTGATAATCCTGGTCTCTTTAATTTGCGCAATAGCTTCTAGCCACTCGTGTCGCTTCCGATTGGCTAGTACCGCATCATGGTTTTTCTTTACCGCGCTAGCGTCGAAGGGCGTTCCATCGGAAAACACTACCCCTTGGCGTAAGTGGAAAAGAATCTCGCGTCCATCGGCAGAGACTGACCACTTTTCCGCCAAACAAGGCACAATTTTTCCGTTGGTGTCATACTTGACTAGCGATTCGTACACCATGGCTTGGCCGAACATCTGATTAGGCGAGTACAAATGCGGATTTAATGGGCCGACGTTAGCTGGCGCTGAGTAAATCAGAGTAGTTTTCTCTGCCCCCCTTGCTTCTTCTGACGAGATGGAGAGCCACACGATAAATAGCGCTGGTAACGCGAGCACCAAGCGGAGAATTCGGAGGGTTCCAGCCATACTAACCTCTGGGGAAAAGGGGGATTGATGGCGCTTAGCGGTACTTGTTCTCAAAGACGCGGCTGTAGCACGAATTTGAAATACATGCTACGAGAAATTTTCCACGAGAAATTTTCCAGCGCCTGCTTGCAGCAGCGCCTTCTGGCGTTGCGTTTCAAGCTTGATCCAAATAACAAGCAGGCGACGTATTTCGCTAAAGCAGCGGGCAATGCTCGATTTGCCTATAATTGGGCATTAGCAGAATGGCAAAAGCAATACGAGGCATATAAGCAGGACAATAGCCTGCCGCAGCCATCGCAAGAGGCGCTGCGACGGCAACTTAATAGCATTAAACGCGAACAATTCCCTTGGATGCTGGAG
>JBNKEI010000176.1:0-12209 GCA_050288705.1 Myxococcales bacterium | reverse complement strand
GATTTCAAGAAACCACGAATTTGAGACCACTTACTCTCGTCCAACGACAATCGTAACGCCATCCAAAGCCTAAACCAAAGGTCAGATCGGAATGCAAGCTGGTCTTTCAACTGTGGTGCCCCCTGGATTCCCGCTTTCGCGGGAATGACGGAGGACGTGGTGCTGGATATGGGGACACGCCCTAGCTTCGGTGTATGACCTAAGCGCCCCCCCAAATAGCAACTGCTATTGAGATGCTTCTGAACCACGAGAACCTTGCAATTCAAGACCCGGAAACCGTAATTGCTGCGCTTGATCGCTTTCGAGCCTACCCAGCCATTGGTTTTTCGGATTGCTTGGTTGATGAAGATAGCAGCTCGCGCCGACCTGCCTACCCCCATTCAGCCCCTGGACTTTACTTAGAGGCAGTTTGAAAGCCCACTTTTAACGGCATAGTTTTCCGACCAATGAGTACATTGGCGATAACTCTTCACCACGTAAACGTATCTGACAACACCCTGCTAAGACAACCACCTTGCGAAGTTCCCAAACGAAGCTTGCCAATTACGCCTCAAAATATGGTATGCGAATAGCAAAATTTCCTAGATTAGTTTTTGAGCACAGCCTACAGCGAACCTTATTGTAGTTCTTACAAGCTTCTTTGAAAGACGAGCCTGAGAATGGTGCAAAACTCGCAGAATCCCCTTTCCTCTACCCCAGTTGAAGAAAAGCCGATTGACCTGCGTAAATACGCTGAAATTGTTTTAAAACATCGATGGGTGATTGTACTGGCCTTAGTGGCCTCGGTGGCGATCACCGCAGTGTTTACTTTACGTCAACAAAAGATCTACTCTGCCTCCGCTTCCTTGGTAATCGATTTCAGCGCCCCGCAGGTTCTCGGCGAAGGCATTCGCGATGCGGTAGATTTGGGAGCAGGAAGCTATTGGCAGTCCAAAGAATTTTACGAGACTCAGTACAAGATCATTCGCAGCCGTACCCTAGCCGAACGAGTAGTTGCCGATTTGGGGCTGGATCGCAATATGGAGTTTCTGGGGCTAGACAAGCTTTCCGTTGATGACCGCAAAAAGGCTCTGGAAAAAATTGACCCAGTGAAAGTCTTACTATCCAAGCTTTCTATTGAACCAGTAAAAGATTCGCAAATCGTAAACCTCAAGGTGGAAGACTTCTCGCCAGAACGCGCCACGGAAATAGCCAATGCATTTGCCAATGTCTACATGCAATTCAACCTGGAACGTCGGGTAGACAGCTCCAAAGATGCCGCTAGCTGGCTGCACGACCAGCTTGCCGATTTGAAAAACAAACTGAGTACCAGTGAGATCGCACTATACAGTTTCAAAAAAGATAACGACCTTATCTACACTACATTGGAAAACAAACAAACAATAACTAGCCAAAAGCTTATGGCAGTTGACGAAAGTCTCACCAAAATACGTACCCGCAAGGCAGAACTCGATGCCCGTGTAAAAGCTATTCAAGAAGCAAAAAAATCCGACGATCCTAATGCGATCATGGAATTGGGCGTAGTCGCCAGCAACATGTTTGTCAACCAACTAAAAGTTAATTATTTACAAATTGCCGGAGAAGCCTCGGATTTAAGAGAACGCTACGGACCAGAGCATCCGCGAATGAAAGCTGCGGAAGAAAAACTCTCAGTTGCCAAACAAAGCATGGTGAGTGAAATCGACGCTATTCTGGGTGCCAGTATTTCTGAATATCGAGAACTGGTTGATACCGAGAGAAATCTCGCTGCAATGTTGGCTGGCGTGAAAAAGGAAGCCTTTGAAACCAATAAGAAAGAAATTGACTACAAGCGTTTAGCTCGCGAAGAAGAAAATAATCAGCGACTTTTTGAGTTAGTTCTTAAACGAATAAAAGAATTAGAATTAGCATCTCTTCTAAAAGCTAACAATGTGCGTATTCTTGACGCCGCTACCATTGATAAAAAACCAGTTAAACCGCGGGTTCTGCTAAATCTTGCCATTGCCGCACTACTAGGGCTCTTTGCAGGAATAGGACTGGCCGCGCTTTTGGAATTCCAAGACCGCTCTATTAAAGGACATCAAGACATTGAAGCGCTTGGTTTAAATTTCCTAGGATTACTCCCCTCCATTCCCGGTGGCGATCCCTCAAAACCACAGCAGCGCGATTTGTATATTTCTCAACAACCCAAAAGCACGGTAGCGGAATGTTGTCGGACAGTGCGCACTAATCTTCTTTTCATGACCCCCGACAATCCCGCCAAAAGATTAGTTGTAACCAGCTCTGGTCCGCAGGAAGGAAAAACCACCACGGTAATTAGTTTGGGCATTGTTTTAGCGCAAAGTGGTAACCGAGTATTACTGATTGACAGCGATATGCGCCGTCCTCGTTTGCACCGTAGCTTCGGCGTATCCAACGAGGTAGGCCTTTCTAGCTTGATCGTCGGAGAAGGAACTCTGGAAGACGCCATCAAAACCACTTCCGTTTCTGGGCTATACGTATTACCAAGTGGCCCTATTCCTCCTAATCCGGCAGAGCTACTGCACACTGAACGATTTAAAAAACTTTCTGATCAGCTTGCCGAGCGGTTTGATCGCGTGATGTACGATTCTCCCCCGGTCGGCGCGGTAACAGACCCACTGGTGCTCGCCAACCAAATGGACGGGACCATCATGATTACCAAAATGTTGCGTACCAATCGCGACCTAGCGGAAAGAGCAGTAAAGTCGCTGCGCGATGCCAACGCAAAAATTTTGGGAGCAGTTTTAAATGACGTAGATATCGACAAGCGCCAGTACGGTTATTACCTGGGATATTACTACAGCTACGGAAGATACTACGGCGAGGGCAAAAGCCAGGCCTAGGGCTTCTTTCACATGGGGGCAATCTTACTATGACTTCAACCAATAATAAGGCATCAAACAATATGCAGAATCTGCTCGAAAAAACGAAAAATAGAAATGCGACCATTGGCGTAATTGGCCAAGGTTATGTGGGACTTCCTTTAGCCCTAGTTTTTGCTGAAGCCGGATTTTCTGCGATTGGTTTTGATGTTGACCCCAAAAAAATTAGTTCTCTCCAACGCGGTGAGTCTTACATCAAGCATATAGGCCCAGAAAGAGTGGCCAATTCAGTACGAGCTGGCAAATTTAGCGCTACCACTAACTTTGATAAATTAGCTGAATGCGACGCTATCTTTATATGTGTGCCTACTCCGCTGGGAAAGCATCGGGAGCCGGATAATTCATTCATTCACGCAACTTCTGAAGAAATAGCCCGGCGGCTACGCCCAGGCCAGTTAGTAGTTTTGGAATCCACTACCTACCCAGGCACTACCGACTATGAGGTTCTGCCTATCCTTACCAAAAACGGCCTGCGTTGTCCTGAAGATTTCTTGCTAGCCTTTTCTCCGGAGCGGGAAGACCCAGGAAACTCTACTTTTAGTACACGCAATACTCCCAAATTGGTCGGAGGAGTAAACCCGGAATCTACCGAAGTAGCCGCTGCATTCTACTCAATGGCCCTGGAAAAAGTTGTTAAGCTTTCTTCAGCCAAGGTCGCGGAATCAGGCAAGCTTTTGGAAAACATATTCCGATCAGTAAATATTGCTCTGGTTAATGAGCTAAAGATGGTTTTTGATCGCATGGGCATTGACGTTTGGGAAGTCATCGAAGCCGCGAAGACTAAACCGTTCGGCTTCATGCCTTTTTATCCTGGACCAGGTCTTGGTGGCCACTGCATCCCATTAGACCCGTTTTATCTTTCCTGGAAAGCTGCTGAGCACGGAACGTGGGCACGATTCATTGAGCTTGCTGGCGAAATTAACACCAGCATGCCTCATTATGTAATCCGTAAGACCTCCGAGGCTTTGAATGAAGACGGAAAATGTTTGAAAGGTTCTCGTATTCTGGTACTTGGCCTGGCATACAAAGCTAATATCGATGATGACCGCGAGTCTCCATCCTATGAAATCATCGATCTGTTGCAAGAAGCCGGCGCACAGGTGGAGTATTGCGATCCTTTCTTGCCCGTGGCCAAGCATACTCGGAAATATCAGCTTGATTTGTCTTCAGTTCCCTGTGACCCCAAAACATTTTCCCAATTCGATGCTCTAATTGTTTCTACTGCTCACCAAATATTTAAAAAGCCGGATTTATTCAAAGAGGTCAAAATAGTAATTGATTGTCGCAATTTGCTGAAAGAAATGAGCATCCAAGGTGAACGACCAAGAATAGTGAAAGCGTAAAAGTTTTATTTGGCAAAGGATGGGCTAAGCAAAATGAAAGTAGTCATTTTGGCTGGTGGCCTTGGTACCCGGCTGAGCGAAGAGACTACCTTAAAGCCAAAGCCAATGGTAGAAATTGGCGGGAAACCCATCCTTTGGCATATTATGAATATGTATGCCTCCTACAATTTTAAAGAATTTGTAGTGGCATGTGGTTACAAAAGCGAAGTAATCAAAGACTATTTCTTAAATTTTTATGCTTTTAATAACGACTTAACCATTCAACTTTCCAATGGCGCGGTAATGGTGCATCACCAACATACGGTAGATTGGACAGTTCGCCTAGTAGATACGGGGCATCTCACGCAAACTGGCGGCCGCATTAAACGGCTACAAAACGCCATAGGCCATGAACCATTTATGCTTACCTATGGCGATGGCGTTTCCAATGTCGACCTTTTGTCGCTAGCTGCCTTCCACAAACAACACGGCAAGCTGGCTACGGTGACTGTAGCTCGCCCACCTTCCCGTTTTGGCGGCGTAACTATCGACAATGAAGGCAGGGTTGCCGAGTTTAAAGAAAAACCACAAGCTGGCGAAGGGTGGATTAATGCCGGTTTTTTTGTGCTAGAGCCAGGCATTTTTGAATACATTGAAAGCGATGAATCAATTTGGGAACGTGCTCCCATGGAAAAACTAGCTTTAGATGGCCAATTAATGGGATTTTGTCACGAAGGATTTTGGCAACCCATGGACACTCTGCGAGAAAAACAACTTCTAGAAAACATGTGGCAAACGGGAAAAGCGCCCTGGAAAATGTGGGAGTCGTGAATTCAGCAATTTGGTCTTCTTTTAAAAACCGTTCGGTATTAATAACTGGCCATACCGGCTTTAAAGGCTCGTGGCTTTCCCTGTGGTTATCATACCTGGGCGCCAAAGTTAGCGGCTATTCGCTGCCGCCACCATCCCAGCCTTCTAATTTCCAGCTTTCTCGAGTGGAAGAAATATTGGTAAATCATTATGTTGGCGATGTTCGGGATGGCGCTAAATTGACCACCTCCCTAAAACTGGTGCAACCGCAATTAATATTCCATTTGGCTGCGCAACCACTAGTTCACCAAAGCTATTACAACCCCGCAGAAACATTTGAAGTCAATGTTTTAGGTACCGCCCGGCTATTAGATGCCGTACGCTCTTTAGAAAAACCATGTGCGGTATTAGTAATTACCAGTGATAAATGTTACGAAAATCGCGAACAAGTATGGGGATATCGCGAAATTGATCCCATGGGTGGACATGACCCTTATAGCGCCAGCAAGGGAGCTACCGAATTATTGGTTTCATCCTACCGGTCATCTTTTTTTTCGCCGGCTCTTGTCACTCAACATGGAGTTATGTTGGCTTCGGTACGTGCAGGAAATGTAATTGGCGGTGGTGACTGGGCTGCTAATCGCATTGTTCCTGATATGGTCAAACACTTATCCCTTAACGAGCCAGTGCCAATTCGCAACCCCAATGCAGTGCGGCCTTGGCAGCACGTGCTAGAGCCTCTTTCCGGGTATATTCAACTAGCCGACCGCATGCTCAATAATCCGCAAGCCAAGTGGTGCTCTGGTTGGAATTTTGGTCCACGTAGTGGCGATGAAGCTCCCGTTCGAGACCTGGTCGATCGATTCTGCAAACAATGGGGCCACGGCTCTTGGAAAGATGTGAGTAATCCAAATCAACTCAATGAAGCAGGAATTCTTCGCCTTTCCATTGACAAAGCATGGTGGGAACTTGGCTGGAAGCCCAGGTGGGCCTTAGAAGAAACTGTACGTCGAACTGCGCGGTGGTATCGCCAAGTTCTTACGGAGCAATGTGACCCCCGCAGTGAATGCTTTGCTGATATTGAAGCTTACCAGGCTCATTGGATACCCTCACCCTAACCCTCTCCCAAAGGGAGAGGGAATTCGCTGCGCGTATATTTTTGGCTTGGCTGGAAATGGACTATATATAAGGAGGAAGTGTTAGTATGTCCGCTAGACGCTCCTTAAGCGAAATAAAAAAAGATATATTAGGATTAGTTGACGAATACCAAACCCTACTCTCCCAAAAGAAATCGTTTGAGGCTGGCAAATCAACTATACATTACGCTGGTCGTGTTTTTGGTTCCTCGGAACTACAAAAAGCTACCGAAGCGGTTCTAGATTTTTGGCTAACCGAAGGTCGTTTTAGCAAAGAATTCGAACAACGTTTAGCCGAGTATCTCCAAGTCAATTCCGTATTAATGGTGAATTCTGGTTCTTCGGCCAATTTGTTGGCAGTTACGGTGCTCACTTCTCCCAAACTAGGCAACCGCCGATTATTGCCCGGTGATGAAGTAATTACCGTTGCCGCTGCGTTTCCCACCACGGTGGCGCCCATTATCCAAAATAAGCTTATTCCGGTTTTCGTGGATGTAGACCTAGAAACCTACAATGCAATTCCCGAGCGTATTGAGGAAGCTATTGGACCAAAAACTCGCGCCATTATGCTGGCGCATACTTTAGGTAATCCTTGGGATATTACTGCCATCCAAGCCCTGGCCAAAAAGAATAATCTCTGGCTAATTGAAGACAATTGCGACGCGCTAGGCTCTACCTTTAACGGAAAAAAGACCGGGGGATTTGGAGACTTAGCTTCGCTTTCTTTCTACCCCGCTCATCACATTACCACCGGAGAAGGAGGAGCGGTGGTCTGCTCTACCGAAGAACTGACTCTTATTGCCCGTTCTATCCGGGAGTGGGGCCGCGATTGTCATTGTATTGGTGGAGAAAACAACACCTGTGGACGCCGTTTTTCTCAACAATTCGGTTCTCTACCTTATGGATATGACCATAAATATGTTTATTCGCACATTGGTTATAACTTGAAAGCTACCGATATTCAGGCAGCCATTGGTTGCGCTCAATTAGATCGCTTAGAAAACTTTACTCTCGCCCGCAAGCAAAATCACGCATTCCTCAAAAAAGAACTTGAGCGTTTTAGCGATTGCTTAATTCTTCCCAAGGCTACCAACAATTCGAACCCTTCTTGGTTTGGGTTGGCAATTACTTTAGAAAAAGACTGCGGATTCCAGCGTGAGGACTTACTTAGATTCTTAATGAGCCGAAAAATTGAAACTCGTAACCTCTTTAGCGGCAACCTCTTGCTTCACCCAGGCTTCCTTGATATCGAGCATAGAGTAGTAGGCTCTTTGGAAAACTCGAATCGTATTACTACCGATACATTTTTTATCGGCGTATACCCCGGGCTTATACAAGCCGAATTGGATTACATAATACAGGCTTTTTACGATTTTATGAAAAGACCCAAAAAATAGTTCTCTCTCTAGTTTGACTTACAATCCCTCACCCTTCACCCTCTCCCAGAGGGAGAGGGAATAATCTAGAAGGATCTTATTTGCGCATTGCAATCACTGGAGCATACGGGTTTTTGGGTCAGAAATTGGTTAGTAAGGCTAGCCAATTGGGACACGATATTCGCGCTTTGGTGCATCCGGCGGAAAAGCTAACATCGCTCAATAGTATAGCGCAGGTAGTTTGGATAGAAGGCACTTTGGCCAATACCGAGGCTTGCCAAAACCTACTAGAGGATGTTGAATTACTAATTCACCTTGCAGCTTGGGGAGTTCAAAGCCAGGATCGCATGTGGAGTAATGCGATTCAAGTGAATATTGTTGATTCGTTTAACCTTCTACAGCAAGCGATTCAAAACAAAGTAAAACAAACCATAGCAGTGGGAACATGCTTAGAATACTCCTCTTGCACGGCAACCAATAGTCACGAACTATGTCGGGAAACCTCGCCTCTGGAACCGGCGGATTCCTATGGAGCAACTAAAGCAGCCGGGGGCATTCTTTTGCGAACTTTAGCTCGCGAGCTCGGCATGCCCATGTGGTACTTGCGGCTAGCTTCCATGTATGGGCCGGGCGATAATCCGCAAAAGTTTTTGCCAGCAGCCATTAGGGCAGCTCGCGCCCAAGAAGTGTTTCCCATGACACCCGGTAAACAGGTTAGAGAATGGTTGCGAGTAGATGACGCGGTAGAAGCGATTCTGGCGGCAGCAACTCAAGAACCCCCGGAAATAGTTTCGGTGGTTAATATTGGAACCGGAATAGGATTATCTTTTAAAGAAATAGCCACCCGCGTTTTTCAGTCTTATAGTGCTCCTATACATCTTATTCAAGCAGGAAAAAAACCTTATCGCCATAGAGAACCCCAGCGAATTGTTATGGATGTTTCTAAGGCACAAAAAGTTTTAAAATGCGCTTTTGCTCAAGAATTCGACCCCCGATACGCTGAAACCGAGAAAATAGTATGACCGAAAAATGGATTATTACTGGCGGGTGCGGATTTATTGGAAGCAATCTCGCCGCGGCGCTGATTGATGACGGAATGGAAGTAGTGGCTTTGGATACATTAGTGCGAGCAGGTTCATCTGCTAATTTGCAATGGTTAAAAAAAAGAGCAGCACGTACTGGCGTGGGCCACTTTATTCATTTACCGGCAGACACACGAAGCCAAACCGACATTGATGCGGTATTTGAGAAGCACGGTAAAAATGTTAACGCGGTCGCTCACTTTGCTGGTCAAGTAGCCATGACCACCAGCTTAGAACGGCCGCGTTACGATTTTGAAGTCAATGTATTAGGAGCAATTAATATTTTGGAAGCAGTAAAAAAGCACTCCCCGCAATCCATAGTAATGTTTAGCAGCACCAACAAAGTTTATGGCAATTTAGAGCATCTCCGCCATGTGGAATTGGAAACCCGCTGGGCGCAGCCAGATTTTTCCCAGGGATTAGATGAATCTACCCCTTTGAATTTTCACAGCCCTTACGGATGCTCTAAAGGTGCAGCAGATCAATATTTTCTCGACTATCACCGCATGTTCGGTCTCAAGACCATGGTATTTCGGCATAGCAGCATATACGGGGGGCGACAACATGCCACCTACGATCAGGGATGGGTAGGATGGTTTTGCCAGCAAGTTCTGCTGCAAAAGCAACAATACCAGGCTAAACAGGAGATTGATCCCTTTACCATTAGCGGAGATGGCAAACAAGTTCGCGATTTGCTCTACGCCGAAGACATTGTTAGAAACTACCGGCTAGCCTACGCCGCAACTACCAAATCTGGTGGCAAATCTGGCCTATGCATTGGACAGGCATTCAATATTGGCGGCGGCATGGAAAATAGTCTTAGTTTACTGGAGCTATTCTCCGAACTGGAACAGCTTACCGGAATAACGCCGAAGTTTACCTCTCTTCCTGCACGAGTTAGTGACCAAAAAGTTTTCGTGGCAAATAATAATAAAGCTAAGCAGTGCTACGGCTGGACTCCCCAAATAGATAAAAAAACTGGCATAGCTAAAATGCTTGAATGGTATCATCGGGAATTCCGAGAAAATAGTCCAACAAAAGATGATTAAACCAAAACGACGCCGTGCAACCATCATCGGGTTAATTAATCAATACGCGGCTATTGCCTTGATGATTATTCAGGGACTGGTACTAGTTCCCCTGTACCTAAAATACATTCCCAATCCCACCTATGGTGGCTGGCTGGCCACCGGAAACGTTTTGACTTGGCTAGGATTCATTGATCCGGGGGCATCGGCAGTTCTTCAGCAGCGATCAGCACAAATCTATGGCGAAAAAGATGAATCACAATTAGCAAAAGTGATTGGAAGTGGCATTGCAATTAATTTGGTCATCTCGCTAATCATGGTTATTGCGGTTTTTTTGGTAACGCCATACGTTCCAAGTATCGTTAATTTAAAAGGCACGGTTGCCCGGGAAATAAGCCACGCTTTTGCATTAGCGGGAATAGCCCAAGCCTTGTTGTTATTGGCACTGGCTATCGCTAGCGTAATGCTGGGACTAATGGCTCACCCTGGCCACCTAGGTATTTCTTACCTAATAGCAACATCGGTGGGAATTCTCACCAGCGTTGGTTTGCTTCTCTTCGGGACAGGAATCGCCTCCATCCCCCTTGGCCTAATAGTAAGATCGCTCATCCTTTTAGGCGTAAACTCCTTACTACTATTTCACTTCTTGTCCAGAAAACTACAGATCCTCCCCAGAATATGCCTCTCGGAAATCAGAACCACCCTATTTTTGTCGAGCTACACCTGGTTTTCACGCCTGGGCACTACCTTCTTAGGAAATATCGACGGTGTACTTCTCGCACGTTATATAGGCGCAGAAAACCTTCCCGCCTACATGCTTACTAAGAGAGCTGCCGATTTATTCACTCAAATACCAAGTCGTTTAGGAGCAGCCTTTACTCCAAGTATTGCGCACTTAGCTGGCGCTAACGATCCCCGGCTATTAAACATTTCCAAAAGGCTTTTTAGCTTAATTGGAGTTATTGCTATTACCGGCTCGTCTGTATACCTTGCATTAAACCAGTCATTTGTAAATGTATGGGTCGGTTCGCAATATTATGCAGGCACATTGGTTACATTTTTTCTGGCAATAGCCACCACCATGAGCATTATTGAAGCCAATGGAATTTCCATCGCTTTTGCAAACGGAAAAATTCGTCAAACCTCGACAATACTAGTTCTGAATTCGGCAATACGCGCAATTCTCATGTTTGCATTATTACATTGGGGGCTGGGTTATATAGCTATTCCCCTGGCCATGATTGGCGGATCTTGTCTTGGACTACCCCTGGTTATGCGGGTAATTGGACAACTGCTCAACATTCCAAAAAAAGAAATATTGTTACGTTTTAGCAGACTTGCTGCACAAGGAAGTCTTATGTTTGCCGCTGCTTATCTGGTTTTAATGTATTTTGAACCAGCACTAAGTTGGCCTGAATTTTTGCTTGACGCAACT
Organism: Myxococcales bacterium; assembly: GCA_050288705.1. GTDB lineage: Bacteria > Myxococcota > Myxococcia > Myxococcales > UBA5297 > JBNKEI01. The sequence goes on along the minus strand of JBNKEI010000176.1, from coordinate 1,138 downwards.
GTGTTTGGCTCGACTGCATTGGTTTTGATTTATAGTATCAATCGCGAATTACGGTTGGAAACAGGTAAAACAGTTAAGTGGATTTCTGAAAGAACTAAAAAAAGTAGTATTCCAAAACCAAAAATTTTGCTCTAAACTGCATTATGCAGGTTCACAAGGAAACTTACCTTGCATCCTACCATAAAACAGGCAATCACCGCGGTAGCTCGTACTGCTAACTCGCTTAAGGCGGGTGACATCGCGTCGTTATGTTGGTTTGGAAAATGCTGGTACCAATATTCAAAACTGGCCGGAAAATCTCCTTCTTTACTAGACCTTTACCCCATACTACGCGACCGTCGTGAATCGGCAGGGTTTGCCAAGGGCCATTACTACTTTCAGGACTTGTGGGCTGCCCAATTAGTATTCAGGTTTAAGTGCAAAGAACATGTGGATGTCGGTTCCAGAATAGATGGATTTGTGGCTCATTGCGCATCATTTGTACCAGTTGTTTACGTCGATATTCGGCCTTTGGAATCGGGGTTCGAGTCTATTAAATGGATTAAAGGAGACATTCTTTCGCTTCCATTTCCCAATGCTTCAGTGCAATCGCTCTCCTGCCTTCATGTAGCCGAACACGTAGGGCTAGGTCGCTATGGAGACTCCCTAGACCCCAAAGGAACCTGGCGCGCCATTGCCGAACTCCAACGGGTTCTCGCACCAGGAGGGAATTTGTATTTCTCCTTACCGGTTGGCCGGGAACGAGTGTGTTTCAATGCTCACCGAGTGTTGAATCCGCATCGAATAGTGGAGGCTTTTGACAATTTGGCGCTAGTTTCTTTCGCCGCAATTTCCGACCAGGGAAAGCTGAACCTGTTCGCCCGACTGGAAGACGTGGAAAATTCAGAATATGCATGCGGGTTATTTCATTTTCGGGCCATGTCTGCACGGTGACTCTTGAGCAACCTAACATTTCAAGGAGTTTCTGGTGCATTGACAGTCGATATTCCTTACCCTATGAGGCAATTGCAAAACCCCAATTTTTCCGCTTTGGGCAAGCAAAGCTCGCCGTCGCTCTACTCGGGGCTCTCGCCCCAAACCCCATTTGCTGGCGGGTTTTGCAATTGGCTACTATGTAAGAAATATGGAGGTTGCCATG
>JBNKEI010000175.1:0-51667 GCA_050288705.1 Myxococcales bacterium | reverse complement strand
AGCTTTTTCCAGCCACTCGATAGTGGAGAGAATCGTCGCCGGTTTTCTGCTCGCAAGATCAATATCCGGGTTCAGATGGACGGCCAGCAATTGTCTGGAGATATACCCGTCATCCCACATGGTCGTTGTACCGGGTGTATAGACCGGAGGACGGGAGGCTGATTTTATATAATCGTTGAGTTTCATGAAAACCTCTTTTGTTAGCTATAAAGATATCGGAAAGCGATGACGCTCTCTATCCAACGACCATGTGAATAAAGCCAGGAAAATCATCGCGCTCAATCGCTCATTTATCTTTTATCTCGAATAGCCAATTTTTCTGAAACAATTCTTATACTGCAAGCTTATATTCTTGGTTCGTTTTACTCCGATATTCTGTTCTATCTCTTAACATCGCATACATAGTTCCAGCTAATTTTCGAGCCAAGGCCACGACCGCAATTGATTCCTGAACTTGATGACCATCTTTGAATCTTGACTTATCGTCCAAAGCAGCCACAAATGCGGCGGAGGTAACTGGTCCTACACTCGGTATACTCTTCAATATTGTAACGCGTTTGTCTTGGTCTACCAAAATCTCAACTATTCGGTCCAATTGAATAATTTGTTTATTTAACCCTAATATTGTTGCCAATAGCCATGCCACCTCAGACATTAGCCTACCGGGGAGTTGGAGTTTAACCACTCGCTGGTCAAACTTTTCTTCCACTCCGGTTCCTACACGAAAACCTTCTCTGCGCAACAATGCGCATGCCAAACTGATATATCTGGTCCGTGTTTGTACCAACGAGTCACGTACAGCTAAGCGCGCTCGAATATGATGCTGCTCTTGCGAAACCCGATGCGCTGCACGATAGGCCCCTAACCAGCCACTTCATTCCCTCTATCCCCAGCTCGACCGACTTCTGGCCCCTCCCTTCTTGGCGCCCGAAAAAGCAGCTCGCGGAGGCTTCCATTTTCGGGTCTCTTGAGGCATGACCTGCGAAGACGACTGTGTCTGGAGATCCAAAATTGAAAATTCTATGCGGCGTTGTCTGTCTGGCGTGGATGGCGTTACTCGGTGCGTGCAGCTCGAAATCGAGCTCGGGCTGCGGGCCCGACGGCGATTGCACAGTAGAGCAGGGCCGTGCCTCAGGTAGTGGTGCTCAATCGCTCCGTTCTGTGGAGGCCGCACCGACCGAGCTGGTCAAGAACGGGGACTTCTCGAACGGGCCGGCGAGCTGGACGCTCAATCGATGGGGTGGAAGCGCGAGTGGCGGAGTGACGAGAGGCCAATATGTCATTACAGTGAAGCATGCAGGAACAGAGCCTTGGGACATTCAATTCATTCAGACAGGGATCCCCCTCTTCCAAGGCAGGACCTATACCCTGAGCTTCGATGCGTATCGAGGGCAACAGAACGGCAATTCTCAGCCCATCCAGGCGAGTTTCGCCCAGAGCGTGGATCCCTATGCCTGGCACTTCGGCTCGCCTCCCCTCCAGCTGACGACTACGAAGACCCGGTACGTCTATCGGTTCACGATGAAGGACTCCAGCGACCCGAACGCACGCATTGAATTCAACTGCGGCAGGTCGACCGGCAAATTCTACCTCGACAACGTGAGCCTCGTAGAGAGCAGCCAGCCGCTCCTCGTCGCCACGCCGCGCTCGCTCGATTTCGGAACCGTCCCGATCGGAAACGCATCGACGGCAAGTCTCGTCCTCGAGAATCATGGGACTGCGCCGGCGATGGTCAGTCGACTGGCGAGCTCGTCGGCGGACTTTACCGTCGGTCTCTCTGCGCCTGTCTCGGTCCCTCCGGCGGGTTCCCTCACCGTGCCCATCACGTGGACCCCGTGCTTGGACAAGTCCGGAACCTCTTCGGCGAAGCTCACGATCTCTTCGGACGCGGCCGACAACCCGGAGATCGCGGTGGACCTTTTCGGGAAATCGGAGCTCTCGGGGATTCGCGTCGCGCCCACCGCGCTCCATTTTTCGACCCTCCCCGACCGCCCTTCCTCGGAGACCCTCGTCCTGGACAATTCAGGCCCCTCGGCGATCTCGTGGAGCATATCGAGCGGTGACCCTTGGGTGTCGGTGGCGCCCGCAAGCGGTTCCCTCGCTGCGGGCGGGCGCGCGAACTGCGTCGTGACGGCAAGAGCCTCCGCGGTGGGGACCTATTCGGGGAGCCTTGCTTTGACTCATACGGCGACCAACCAGGCTTCGCCGCTCTCCATCCAGACGACGCTTTCGGTCGCCGCCGGGTACCAGCCGACCTGTCGCTTGATCGAGCATCCGGAGCAGGCGATCGATTTCGTGCGCGGTCTGGTCGCATTCCGTATGAAGCAGCGCGACGACACGAATGGCGGATACTTCACGAACATCGATCGCCAGGGCAAATGGACCGGCGCCAACGAGAAGGCGCTCTGCGGCCAGTCGCGCATCGCCTACGCGTTCGTGCGCGCCTTCATGCTCACCGGCGAGGAGAAGTATTTGGAGCATGCGCGGCATGCGCTCAAGTTCCTCTACGACCATGGATGGAACGAGGGGTGGTACTTCGTCACCGACGTGGCCGGAAATCACGTGAGCCACTGGGGGCACGACGATTGGTGGAGCTTTCAGCAGCACTATGCGCTCGTGGGCATCGCAGCCATGGTGGAGGCAACGGGAGGAGACATCGATTGGCGCGACGGCGCACAAACGGACCGAGTGTGGTTGTCACGTGGTGTTGCGTCGAACTATACGAGACTCTGGGACAAGAACCCCGCCACCAGGGGTTACTTCGATCGAGCCAATACGGCCTGGACTCGAAAGTGGAACAAGAGCTTCGCTGCCACCGTCGATGCCCTGACCACGCACGCGTTGCTGATGGCCATGATGGACGGCGCTCCGGAACACAAAAGCCGGCTCGTCGAGCTCACAGACAACGTGATGGAACATCTGATCGGAAACATGCCGAAAGCGGCTGCGGGATTTCCTGAGTCATTTGCGTCCAACTGGGAGATCGACTACGGATATACCACCATGGACATCGGCCATGGGTTCAAGACCGCATGGGTATTGCAGAGAGCCTACCTGCTCAACCTGGATCGCCCCGAGTATCGCGACGCCGCTCACGCGTTGATGGACCATCTCTTGGAGCACGGCGCCTACGACACGGTGTACGGCGCTCCCTTTTCGTATCTCGACTGGCGGACGGGCTCGATCACTGGGAGGAACAAGGACTTCTGGATGGTAGAGCAGGGATTTGCCTCGGGGATGATCGGATACTATATCGCTCAGACACCACAGCAACGGGACAGGTATCTGGAGGTGGCCGACGGCTCCCTCAATTTCTTCCTCAATCATCAGATGGATCCGGTCTACGGGGAGGCCTATGGCGTCGTGAGCCAAGACGGCCTGACGGTGATCGATGGCAACAAGGGTGGGTTGTTCACCGCGGGCTACCATTCCGTGGAGCTGGGATATTTTGCATATCTTTACGGCTCGCTTTTTTACCAAAAGACGTCCGTGCAGCTCTTCTACCGCTTTCCCGCCGAGTCGGTGGATCGACGAATCAAGCTCACGCCGATCGCAATCGAAGACGCGGTCTTGAAGCTCTCCGACGTCCGTCTCGATGGAACGAGCTATTCGGACTTCGATCCCGATTCGAGGGTCGTCCATCTTCCGCCAGGCGTCGGTGGGAAATTGAGGGTCACGTTCGCCCCGACGGGCAACGCGGTCCGCTAATCGGGACTCATGGGGCGCACCTTCCACGGTTTACCCGCGAGCATCGAGCGTCGTCTCCACGATCTTACCAAACTCAATGAACTCAAACCGGAGCAATTCAAAGAAACGATCGTCTACATAGACGATTTGACCTCAAGCCTTGATGCTAATGGACATCCTCACCGCCCTGAAGGACGGGGTTTGCCAAGCATCTGGATCATATTTTTCAGGTTACAGCCGCGATTCGCGAATGTTTTTTTAATCTCGATTCTCATTTCCCATCGAAATAGCACCCCTGCTTCTTCTCGTCACCACGGGTTTTGTGGGACAGATACAAAACAATCCTCCCCAAAAGACGCTCTACCTTTATGCGTTTTCACTGCCCACTCTATGGTTGGTTCAGAAAAGGCTTGAGAAACCAGATGACTTAGAGAACGGCGAATAAACATGATTGAGCTTCCATTGCATGCAAACACTTACTCCAATCAACTCTTAATTCAGAGAACACAGCTTTCGACCCTTGTGAAAACCGTTACTCTCCAAATACAGCAGCCTTTCCTTCCTTTCTTTAGAGGGAGGAGACTACTTTGGACAATTGTTCTTCTTCTGGTTCTTTTTCGATCATCGTCCGCCTCAGCAGAAAAATGCCCCAATATGCTGATATTGCTCGATCGTTCGGGAAGCATGGCAGGCTGGAAGTGGCAAACCGCCATCGATTCCATTCATCAAATGATTCCGCCACGTGAATCAATCATGAGATTTGGCCTAATGATTTTTCCTAGCTTCTTTGGAGGAGAATGCGCAGGCGGTGAACTAAAAGTGAATTGCGATTTTTATACTGACCAAGCTATTCACGAGGCTCTTTCTCACCTAGGATCTCCGGGCGGCTTTACTCCCACAGCCGAAGTCCTAGAACAAGCCTCCCAGCTTCCAGAGATAAATGACTCATCGAGAAAACGTTTTATTATTTTGCTTACCGATGGAGATCCCACTTGCCCTGATTCCAAAGATTTAGATCACAATTTGAATCTTACAGTAGAAAACATTGAAAGTATTAAAGCCAAAGGAGTACAGACGTTTGTTATTGGTTTCGGACAAGACGTTAGCCCTCACCGCTTAGACAGAATGGCGCAAGCCGGGGGCACCGCTCGTCAGAATTCCACTTGTGCCGACCCTATCAATCCCTCTCTCCGTATTCCTTGTAATTATTACGATGCCCGCGACTCAGCATCATTAAATGAGACATTCGACGCTATTGCTAGCGCAGCTCAAGGCGAACTAATAAGTAATTCCTGTGATGATAGTTGTTATGGTATCGGGGGCTGTCCCGAGTCAGAACGCTGTGTTCAAAAAATTGTATATTATAACTCTGGCAAAATTGCTCTTAATCTCGGGCAATGCGTAGAAGACCCCTGCGCATCAATCACTTGTAATAGCGACAACCAATACTGTTACGAGGGAGAATGTGTACGCGCTTGCACCGAACCTTGTCCTCGCTCCTTTGTCTGTCAAGATGGCCAGTGCGTACAGGACCTTTGCGCAGAACCTACTGCTTGTCCTTGTTCGTCTACTTGCCCTAACCACCTAATCTGCTTAGATGGCGCCTGTGTTGACGACCCCTGCCGCTTTGTAAGCTGCCCTACTTCTGCGCCGTATTGCAATCGCGGGGGATGTTATGCATCGGCCACTTCGGTCATACCAAATTCGAAAGATAATACGTCGTCTCAGGCTTCTTCTAGCAATGAAACCAACGGGGGATGTTCTGCTGCGCCAAGAGAAATTCTTTTTTGGCCATTAGCCTGGATTATCTATGCGTTCGCAAGAAAAAGCCTGCACAAAAACTCGGCTACTAGAAAGCTAAACTCTTAGATATTAAGAAATAGGTTCCACTCCCCCCACAGGAGCAAGCAATCCGGCTAAATATAGACGATCAACTGCAGATTGCACTTCTTTAAGGGTTGTTCCACAACAATCTAAAGAGCTTTGTACTTCTTTAGGAAGCAAGGACCTAGAATTGAATTCGGTAAGAACAACTGCATCTTGCGACGTCACCCCGTATGACCGTGCCCACTTTTCTTGAATCCGATCAAACTCACGTCGTTCTTGATTTTCTTGAGAATGATAACCCTGTATTGATTGCTCATAGGCCAACAATGCGTCGCGTCCCTGTTCAGTGACACTAAATCGTTGGCGCGGCGGCCAGCGAAGTTTCCCGGTTTTTTTTAAAGAATCAAGCATACCATCCTCAATTTTTTTGAATAATAACTATACCGTATTTACAAAAAATCAACAACCTCTCTAAAAACAGCTTACAAATACTTACTCTTCAGCTTGTTAAGGTATTGTAGCGCTTCCAAGGGGGTTGTCCGATTAATATCTATTTTTTTTAATGCTTCTATAATTACTGTACATTTGCAAGATGTATCTGGCAATTCTTCTTTTCGTGTAAATAGTCCTAACTGCGCTGGGTATTCCCTACGTTTTGCTTTCGAAATTGAAGACTTTCCTACTTCAATTTCTGTTTTCTCCAAATTAGTTAATATTTGTCGAGCCCGATGCAACACCTCGCTCGGAAGCCCCGCCAGTCGCCCAACTTCAATACCATAGGACCGCGACGCCCCGCCCGCTACCAACTTGCGCAGAAACACCACTTTCCCTTGCGATTCTTTAACCGCTATACTTACATTCTCCACGCGATTCTTTTCACGCGCCAGATCGGTCAATTCGTGATAATGAGTTGCAAATAAGGTACGCGCTCCTATCTTATCGTGAATATATTCAGCAACAGCCCATGCAATAGAAAGACCATCAAATGTCGAAGTACCACGGCCAATTTCGTCCAAAATTAGGAGCGACTTGGAGCTAGCATTATGTAAAATATTGGCCGCCTCAGTCATTTCTACCATAAATGTTGATTGCCCTTGAGAAAGATTATCCGCTGCTCCAACGCGAGTGAATATCCGGTCGCATAAGCCAACACGGGCGCTTTGCGCAGGAACAAATGAACCTGCTTGGGCCATCAGAGTCAGTAGAGCAACTTGTCGCATTACCGTACTTTTGCCGGCCATGTTTGGACCAGTAATTATTAACACCTGAGATTGCGAATGATCTAAGCGGATAGAGTTGGGGACAAATACGTCATCCACCAGCATTTGCTCTACTACCGGGTGACGACCTTCGGTAATTTCTAGCATGCTTGAGTCATCTACAACTGGTCGTACGTATCCATTTTCCGCTGCTACTCGCCCTAAAGAAACTAATGCGTCTAATGTAGCAATAGCTTCTCCCGCCATTCGCAATTCCATTGAGCGAGATATCACCTGGGAACGAAGCTGCTCAAAAAGTTCAAGTTCCAATACAAAACGACGCTCTTCTGCGGTAAGAACTTGTTCCTCGAATTCTTTTAATTCCGCAGTGACAAACCTCTCTCCCCCAGCAGTGGTTTGTTTTCGAATATAGTCTGCTGGAACCAAATGTAGGTTAGCTTTAGTGACTTCCAAAAAATATCCAAAAACTCGATTATACTTTATTTTTAAAGAATTAATTTTTGTGCGTTCCCTTTCTTTAGCCTCAAGCCGGAGCAAAAAATCCTTTCCTTGAGTAGAAATAGCTACCAAGCGATCAAGCTGGTCATCAAATCCCTCCCGGATTAGTCCTCCTTCCTTAAGAGTAGCCGGCGGTTCAATTGCTACTGCTCGGTCTAAATGTTGTTCTAATTCGCCTAATCCTCGAAGAACGGAATCCAACGATTTCAACAAGGGAGCAGCAAACTCTGCAACTTTGTCTGCTACCTGGGGAAGTTTTTGCAGAGAATTAGCCAAGGCGCGAAGATCGCGCGCATTACCTTGCCCCAAAGAAAGACGAGCAGTAAGACGTTCCAAATCAGATATTTCTCGCAGCAATAAGCTTAAATCCCCTCGCATAACACTTTTTTGCGACATTTCTTCTACGGCGTCTAATCGGCGTTCAATTTCTTTTATTTCTAACAATGGGTAGGAAAGCCAGCGAGTAAGCATTCTACTCCCCATGGCAGTTGCGCATTTGTCCAGAATACTAAGCAACGATCCTTTCTTTTTACCGTCGCGCATGGTGCGAACAATTTCCAAATTGGCTCTGCTCACCGAATCCAGCACCATAGCGCTGGCAGCCATATGCAGCCCGATACGATCGATATGCGTGGCCTCAGAACGTTGCGTTTCCTTGACATAGCGCAACGCTGCTCCAGCGGCAGCCACCGCCCGGTTCATGCCTGCCAATCCAAAGCCTTCGAGGTTACGAGTTCCAAAATGGCGATTTAGGTAATAATCAGCTTTGCTAAATTCGAAAGCTTCTTCAGAAAATGAATTAACCACTATTCCCGGACAAGCCTTGATTAGCTTTTGAACCCGCTCGCTCTTGTTCTCATTTGCCGCAACTAATACTTCTTTGGCCCCGGCTCGCAACATTTCCGAGACTAAAGCCTCATCGGCCCCCAATTCTCCGGCATAAAACTCTCCCGTGGAGGCATCCAGCAAAGCAAATCCGCCGCCTTCCGAGCCCAGCGATATGGCCCCAAGAAAATGATTAGAATGAGCGTCGAGAAGGTCTTCGTCCAAAACCATTCCCGGGGTAATGACGCGAGTCACTTCCCGCCGGACAATAGAATTGCCTTTTCCGGGTTCTTCTACTTGATCGCAAAGAGCTACCTTTAGCCCTCTTTCTACCAGTTTGGCAATATGTCCCCGAGCAGAATGATAGGGAATACCGCACATAGGTACTTTTTCTTCGCCTTTTGAGCGAGCAGTTAAGGTTATTTGCAATATGCTGGAAGCGCGCACAGCGTCTTCGAAAAACATTTCATAGAAATCTCCCAGCCGAAAAAAAAGAATAGTATCTGGATAACGCTGCTTGACTTCCAAATACTGACGCATCATCGGCGTTAGTGACGCAGAAGCGGAAGCTGAAATGGCTTTAGGCGAAGATAAACCTGTCGTTCTCTCGCCAGCAGGCACATAGGACTTTGATTCAGTTTCTTGTAGTAGGCTTACTCCGGTCTCCAACATAAGGACCCTCCTCGTATTGAACAAGGAGGATATATACCACAAACAGGTTATTGAATGGTTGAACGCCTTACGGAAGAACTTAACTCCGCAGCTTCAATTCTCTCGTGAGCTTCAGCCCGAATTCTTTCTTCTTCTCTGCGAATATCTGCAGCTTCGTTTTCCTTGGCTGTCAGCTCTTCTTCGTTACAAGCAGGTAATTTAGGAGGTTCGATTTGTTCGGGCGAGATGGGAGTAGCCGAACTCGCCTGCGTATTACTATTTTCCACCAATGGGACACAAGGTGAGGACAACGAATCGCGGCCAGTATGAGTATTTACTGACTTAGCTGGTGAGCTGATCGATGAATGTGCGGGATTCAGTGAATTTGCTGCTTTTTCAGTAGATCCTTTTCCTCGACGTGGACGACGCGATCGCTCTTCGTCTTTGCCTTTCTCGCGTAAACTTCGGAAAAAATCTTCGTCCAAGTCCCAGACTTCCACCATGGTGCAACTAGAACCAATATTTTTGAGTAGACACTTTTCTGCAAAAGCTTCCGCACACCACAACACTAACGGAAGCAGTCCCGGTGACTGAGCATCTTGCTTAACTTCGCGCGATACATCGGAGGGACACAACAGCATTCCCATCTGCGCCCCCAACCGTACCGCATCGCGTCGAAACTCGGTAATCTCATTACGCCCAATGTCTGCCCCGTTTCGAAAAACAAAAATAGCAAAACGCAAATCACTTAACCCGTCGCGGCGTTTCGCCAGTAGAAGGGTGCTGTCTTTTCCCTTTTTTGCAACCCGTAAATCGCGAAAATCATACTGCTCAAGCACTGCTGAGGCCACTCGCTCAACCCCTACAGCGTCCAAATCAGACAATCTTCGGCGCAGCAACCGCATTATTTGCCGGCGATGATCAGCTGCCTGGGAAATCAATCGGTTAGCTCCAGGTCCCCTTTCTCCACGGGCTATTCTTGGTTCCAAAACGGGTAGACATGCTACTTCTTCGACTTTTGAATCGCTTCCGGTGGACACACCGCACAATGAAATTTCACCTTCCGGTGATAGGGCGAATACAGGTCGACGATTTGCCTCTGAACGACGACGATTGTCTTCGCGCAAGGCACTCAGCAACGCTTCGGCTCCAAGATCTTCGCTAACCAGCTCGCGCTCTCTAGCTACAGAAGCCAATTCAAATGCAGCTATTGGGCCTTCCCCCTGCGAAAGCAATTCAATAGCTACCTCGGATAATGGCGGATATTTTCGCCGCCGTCGCCGGTCCTCAATCTCTTCTCTTCTGCCCTTTCCTCGTTGTCGTTCTCCCCTTCCGGCAATTTTTACCTTCTCAATGGATGGTAAAGGATGCCTTTCTCTGGGACGCAGTGGAGGACCTTCTTCATGCCTAGGTTGCTCTAAAACCACTAATGCAGCCGGTTCTTCAGGCAAACCCCATTCTACTAGTCCGTAGGTCAGAGGAGCAGAAGTCATTATCTTTTTTTCACTTCTACGTCGCGCCATTGCCAAAAGGCGACTTTGCATTACCTCCTCTGGTGATTTACCAACATGAGAGAGAAGATTATCTCTAACTGCCATTTCAACAATTTCGTTTACATGTAACGGCTTACCCTCACGCCCTAGCACATGCAAAGCTGCTTCATAAAATGTCATCGAAAACCCTCGGGCCTTCACTCGCCTTCCTAAGGCGATATGGACACACTCGAAGCCATTTTAGAAAATGGGCGGCCCGCTCCTTCGCGCCTCGAGTCCCCTCACCGATGAAAACTTTTGAATGGTAGGGGTCTGGAAATAAGAAGTCAATTCTACTTTCGGCAATTCTAACCCCAATTTTCCACTCTCAGAGCCAGCCATCACTTACCCGGGGCTCAACCCAGTTAGCCAGCTTTGAAATTGGCACCGCTTATGATTACCCTATCACTTCGATAGACTGGTCTCCAGTATGCGGGTTTCTTCTTTGGCACCCTCCCAAACTGCCCCTTCCGGAAGTCTCCAACGTATATCGACTGGAAAACTCCAAAGGAAATTCCCCACTGCTTCTTCCCCGGTCAATACTGAACGAGTCAGTACCTTCATGCTTATCTCCCCATTCACTGCTTCGGAAGGCACCGCGGGAAAGGAATAGGACCCCAAAACCACTCCCGAAGGAAAATCTGCTATGTACCTTTCTGGATGGTCGACCATAAATGGGTTACCCAGAGAACGCATTTCACCAATAAGCTTTCCATTAGCGTTCTTTCCCTTAAAAAGGATTTCCTGGAAAGAAGCATTCACTACTAGTCGCGACACTTTTATTGGTCCCGGCTCTTCAATCCATTTGCGCTGAGCACCATAAAGAGCAAAATAGACCCAGGCTCGACGTTCAATATCCTCCGTAAACTGAAGGTCGTAGATATCGAATCGCAAACCGTTTTCGGCAGCGGTGAATATAGGCTCGTACCTGCCCTGCTTTACTAGGTTCCAAAATTTTTTGGTAGCTTCAAATCTTTTCTCGTATTGAGCTATTTCGTTCTCGGTAACTTTTTTTACTCTTTTTTTCTCCTCTAGCTCACTCAAAAACAGGTCTTCATTTTTATATTTCGTAAACTCTTGATAGTGTTTATCTAACTCGCCGAAATACCATTTCCAAAGCTGCTTGCTCTCGAAACGATAATGATCGGCATTGCTCATACTAAGCGCCAAAAAAGATCTCTCTAGAAACTCGCGACGAATTTTCTCTAACTCGAGTTGGTGCTCATAAGAAACAACCCTTTTTTGAAAGGTATGCAACGCGAACCAACCACATCCTACAATAATCAAAAGCACGATCCCCAGCTTTAAAATTGGGTTACGCATCGGCTCTCCTATCCGTCCCACCGCCCAACAGGTAGCAAGATCTAGAGGATAATCTACAGGACGAATACCCTAACCTGACTCTGAAAGCAACGCAGTTGCTCGAACCAGACCACTTATCGAAAACCTGGTTTGTTAGTTCGACCGACGGCGCCAACACCGCAAGAGCCCCGAACGTCACTGCACGTACTTGCCCCTTTCATCGTTAAGCTGCCCGTCGAATCACTGACAAGCACGAAGCTGTCGCCTCCAAATGCCTTGGAGCCCCCCTTTTTTGAGCAGATCCTTCCATCGGCCTTGGTCACATGATGTGCATCGGGTGCGTCGACATAGACAGCAACCCACTGTGCGCGAAGTCCCGCGGCCATCCTGTGCGCCAGCTCCTCTAGCAATAAGACCTCGGGTTTGCGAGCCAACGCCCGATCGAGATCAATATCTTTAGGATAGCTCGTTGCTTGCGTTCTTTTCCGGTCTGCACACGTCGGAGCAACACATCCGCACCTAGGTTGGTGTCCACTAAATCGGATCAAGCCCATCTGTTTTAAGCGAATATGAACTTCGCAATGCTAATTTAATTATTTTTATTTTTTATAAAAAGATTATAAATAAATTTGCAACTATGCAATAAGTTTCTTACAAAGAAGCCTTCTCGTGTTGTCCTCGGCAACTTATTCAAGCGCCTTTTTTTTCTCAAGGAAACCAGGTATAATGAGTTAGAGGTTTAACAACGTAGACACCATGGGACTTGTCAGTGGAACACGGCTTGCGCTGCATAGGAATCCTTGTAGTTCCGAATCTCATTTTAGGTAAAAAACCTGATGCAAAACAATACATTAGATAAGATTATGCTTTACCAAGGATGGATCGGTGCAATTTCCGCGTTTTGGGGATTATGGGGTGTTATTAGCGCGATTCTTCATTTAAGTTGGACGCTCATTGGCCAAAAATTTGTTTTCCAGGGAGCTATCGACTTCTTAAGAAGCTCTCGGAGAATCGCGCCGGATGTACCCGGCGAAGATTTCTGGGGAGGATACCGGGTCGCCAGGATATAGCGGGAGTTTTGACCAATGTTGATAGTCAGTCAAGCGGAGTTTCCAATTTAGAAAGGGAACTTAAATGACGAGGCAGGGAATATTGTTTTCCCAGACTAGACCAATTTTGTTAGTGGGATTACTTCTATTCGCAGCCCAAAGCTGCCTCTCTAAAGAAAAACTGGAATGTCCAGGGATTACCTGCCCGGTAGACATGGTCTGCGCCCCCAACGGAGCCTTGGTTTGTATTCCTCAAGGATGTGGCGATGGACAAGTCGTCGCCGGTGAAGAGTGTGACGCTGGCGGGGTAGAAACCGCCGAATGTAACATCAATTGCACTATCGCAAGATGTGGTGACGGCATAAAAACTGTCGCTGCCGGTGAAGAGTGTGACGATGGAAACAATATTGCCTTTGACGGATGCGATGCCACCTGTCGCTTAGAAATGACCTGTGGGAACGATCGCTTAGATCCCGGTGAAGAATGCGAAAAAGGAAGAGGCAATCAAGAAACAGCAACCTGCAATCATGACTGTACATTAGTGAAATGCAATGATCAAATAGTTAATCAAGCAGCAGGAGAGGTCTGTATTAATGAAAATCTTGCTGAAGAACAGTGTGCTTATGGCCTCAAAAGTTGTCTAGTATGCAGTAGTGATTGTAAGGCATGGGTTAATCAAACTGGGCCTTATTGTGGGGATGGAATTATTAATGGACCTGTCGACGCAGAACAATGCGATGTCGTAGATATGCCGGAATTTTGTCTTGGCTCTAGTCAATGTAAATGTGCTCCCGCTCGCGAGTCAATCTATGAGAGGATGGAGCTGTTTTCGGTATTCAAATCAACAGAAGAGCTAGTTTTCGATTCTAAGAATGGTTTAGTTTGGCAGAGGAAAGACGACAACAATACCTATACTTGGCAGGAAGCAATAAGTTATTGCAACTCTTTAAAATTGGCAGGCTGTAGTGGCTGGAGATTGCCAACTGCATTCGAATTGGAAACCCTAATTGATGAAAACAATACGCCGCCGCACATAAATAAAGAGGCATTCCCGAGTTCTCATGCTAATTATTGGACATTATCAGACAATGATGATAACTATTATGCATTAGCTGCATTCTTTAAGTTAGGTACCGTCGACTGGAGTAATAAGAGTGTTAACCTCTATGTCCGCTGTGTTCGATAGTAGTTAGCATTGGTATAAAGCTGGTTGGAGAATATCTGCAATCGCAATGCAAAAAATTCCTTGAATCCTTGTTCGGCGCCAGCAGGAATAGCCTCCGCCACAATCTCAATTGTTTTGATTATTTGTGCTATCGCTAGTTTATTAGCAAGTGCCTTCTATAGTTTGACGAAATAGCGAGGAGCCTTCTATTAATTTTTCGGTACGCAACATTCGTCCCCAGCGGTTTCTGCAAATCTGGCAAGTGTTGCGGGCGAATGGACAGGCTTTGAATGCAAGTAGCTACAAGAGCGCTGCGAGTCATTTGTAGCAAAACGCCAGTCATTGTGGTTTCGCATAGGTATATTTCTGCGGTTACCATTCATTTGGCTCTTTACAGCGAGGTATTGGCGGCAGGTTATTCCGCGGTTGCTCTACATATTGGGAGTCAGACTTCTTATCTGGCAGATTTCTCGTCTCTTCAAATTTCATCCGGTGCACTCGCGAACCCAAAGTAGTTGATCGAAAGAAAGCAATTAGAATTTCTTCTCCTCCTGGGGTTGCAAATGAATCCGGATGAAACTGAACCCCGGCCATGGGTAATGATTCGTGCTCTATAGCCATGACCGTATTATCATCTTCACTAACAGCAATTACACGCAGCGGAAGAGTTACTGCGGACAGCGCCAACGAATGATATCTCATCACTCGTAATCGACCTTCCACACCCGCAAAAAGCCTAGACGACTCAAATCGCACTGGGGAGATCTTCCCATGGCGGGGGTTCACCCGACTCAAAGTTGCGCCAAAAGCTAGTCCCAAGGCTTGATGTCCCAAGCAAATTCCAAGCACGGGAAGTTCTATTCGGGCAGCCTGCCTAATCCAGGGCACGAGATTTGCTCGCAGGGGATCTTTCGGTCCAGGTCCCACCACCAAAGCGTCGGCATTAATCAAAACTTTTGCTACATTCGGTTCTTTACTGCCAGGTACTATTGCTATTTCCTCTCTCTCGAAAGGCAATCGATCCACAATGTTCCAGGAAAAAGAATCTTCGTTTTCCAAAAAGACAATGCGCATTTATTACTCGCGCAGCTAGAAAGAGCTTCCAATAGAAATCTGGAAATCGTAAGGCTCATCCCCTGGCCGAGGAGTAAGCGGAAAACCCCATTCGAATCGGAATGGGCCCATGGGAGAAAACCAGCGGAACCCTATACCAACTGAATGTAGCATTCCTAAGGGCAACTTCATGGTTTTTGATTGCAGAAAATTCTCGCCAGCGGCATACACATTACCAACGTCGTAAAATGCCACTCCACGAATTCCCAATTTGTCGGCAATAGGAAATTCTAGCTCAAAATTGAAAATAAGCTGCTTGTTTCCGCCCACCTGTACTGCTCCTACTCCTGACGAGGGTGTAAGTGCGGAATCGGGATCGGGTCTGTTTCCTACTCGAATAGTTGGCGATACGGTACGAATTTCGTATCCCCGCAAGGTACTTTCACCTGCAATTCCACCTGCATAATAAAGCTCACTGGAGGGAACATCATCTCCATTTATATATCCTAATGAACCTTGCGCTTTGAGAACAAAACCCCAACCTAGTGACTTATACCAACGCGAGTTCAGCGAGTATCGAGTATAAAGAATATTTGCACCTAACCAAGAAGGCGAATATTCCACTTGAGCGCTCTGAAAATTACCAGAGGTAGCAAATAGCCGATTGTTTCGCTGATCCCATTCCAATCTAAGATTCAATTTGCTACTTAACCCTCCTCTAAATTGGCTGGCGAGAAGGTCTTTGCCCGAAGCTCCTCCTGGTTCAACTTTGATATCTTCTATGGCATAACCTGACACTAACTTCAATTCGGGGGTTAAATTATAACCTAAAGAAACACCTCCACCAGTTGCCTCTCGTAAATACCCCGAATAATCGGTGTCTTGTCGGAAAGCATTCGCTGCAAATATCCATCGGGTGTCAAAAAAATGATAATCACTAAACGAAAATTCAAAGAGCTTTCGCAATTTGCCCCACTGCACCATAAATGACCCGGTCTGCCCCCAGCCAAAAAGATTATTTTCGCTAATTTGAACGTTTAGCATGTAATCTTCTAAAGAACTTAGACCAAAACCTATTTGAAATGAACCAGTGGGCTTTTCTTTTACCGACACAGTAATAATTACAGTATTGTCTGTCGTTCCTCTCTTTTGCGTTATATCAACCGCTTCAAAGAAACCCAAAGCACCGACCCGTGCGCGAGATAATCGCAATTTTGACCCGCTATAAAGATCGCCTTCGAAAATTTGCAACTCACGGCGAATTACTTTGTCACGAGTTCTATGATTGCCGACTATTTCAATACGCTCAACATATACTTTTTGCCCTTTTTGAACATCAAATGTGAGCCCAACTATTTTCTTTTCCGCATCAACATCGGTTTGAGGAACAATATTGGCATAAGCATACCCAGCATCATAGTATATATCTGCCAAGCCCATAAGGTCTTGCGAAAGTTTGGTACGGTTAAACAATTCACCTTTTTCCAAGGTAATTTTTTCGCGAAGCTCATCTTTCGATACTATGAGATCTCCCGAAAAATCTATGTCACCGATTGTATATTGATCGTTTTCTTCAATGGTAATCGTAAGGAATACAAATTTACGATCAGGAGAAAGAGAAATTTGCGGATTTCCTACTCTAACATTTATGAAACCACGGTCATAATACACGCCAGCTATTGCTCCTAGGTCTCTTTGAAATGCTTCTTTGCGAAATGTACCCGAAGAGGTAATAAATGAAAAAATTCCACCTTCAGATGTTTCCATGTGAGCAAGCAGATCTTTATCAGGCACTTTTTCATTACCAACAAATGTAATTCGTTTTACTTCTACTTTTGCATGCTCGTTGACATCGAAGTAAACCGCTACCTCATTGTTTCCCAATGACTTTACAACCGGGTTTACTTCCGAAAGAAAATACCCCTTTTCCACATATTTTTCTTGAATTTTATTGGCACTACGCTGCACAACGCTTTGATCAAGAATAGTAAAAGGCTTTACTTCTACTAAGTCTTTCAAGTCGTCATTGGAAAGCTCTTCATTTCCCCGAATTTGCGTTTCTCGAACAGTCGGCTTTTCCGACACCTGCACAATAAGCACCAGTCCAGAGGGTTGCGAGTCATCCACAAAGATCTGAACGTCGGAAAACAAGCCCAAGCGCCAAACGCTTCTCACATCTTCCTGGGCCTGAAAGGGGTTAAAAAGCTCACCTACTTTGCTTCGCAGAGCATTAACCACCACCTCTTTATCCACCCGCCTATTTCCTTCCACTTGAATGGCGGCAATCCGATCTTCCAACCCCTCACTAGAAATATCAGATGAATCCTGGTCTTCCGAATTGCCTGTTGGCTCTTGGGGGGAATCTTGAGGGTCGCCAGAACCTTCCAAACTATCGGAGCCTTGGGAGCTTGAAGGTTCTTCTTCTGTTCCCTTGGGGAATGCAGAATTGGCTTCTTGCGCCCAAACCGAAGTCGACGGCAAAATCGAAACCGCTACTATTAGGAAAATAATTCTAATCATGCAGTCGTCACGAGATAAAGAGGGCGCAGACTACCGAAAACAGACGCAAGGTCTCAACGAAAATCGAGTATTTTTTTTGTGGCGTTGGGTTTTCATTCATTTTCGCTCATTTCCCGGAAACGATTCCACTATTTTGCCATCGTGAAGTTGCAGCCTTCGGGGCATTGACTCTGCCAATTTGAGATTATGAGTAACCACCACCGCAGATACACCCCAACGCTGATTAATCTCCTTGATGAGTTGATGAATACCATCTCCAGTAGAAGGATCAAGATTACCAGTTGGTTCGTCAGCCAAAAGCATTTTTGGCTTCATCATTAGTGCTCTGGCTAGCGCTACCCGTTGCTGCTCTCCTCCTGAGAGTTCACCTGGCTTATGATTTACTCGGTCTTTCAACCCTACACTCGCCAATAATTCTTGAGCCCGTGTGCTCGACTGAGCATAAGACTGACGTCGCACCAGTGCGGGCATCATCACATTTTCTAGGGCACTAAATTCGGGAAGCAGATAGTGAAATTGGAACACAAAACCTAACCACCGATTGCGGAAAGTCGCTAGCTCGCCTTCGCTGTAGGAAGTAACGTCTCGTCCGTCAAAACGAATAGTTCCCGAGGAAGGAGCATCTAGTGTTCCCAATACATGCAAAAAAGTACTTTTACCTACTCCAGAAATTCCGGTTAGAGAGATAAGTTCTCCTTCTGCAATATGCAGATTTACACCCCGAAGCACGTCAATGCGCTTTCCGTCCAAAAAATATGATTTGTATACGTCTACTATTTCGCAAAAAGCCACGTTCTTCCTTCCCAGGACAAATATCTACTCATTACGTAATCCATCCACTGGCGCGACTCGGCTGGCACGAGTCGCTGGAAAAATTGTTGCCAAATACGACATTAAGACCGCCACCAAGGCTACTACTGCAAATTGAAGTGGCTCCACTCGCACGGGTAACTTGTCTATATAGTACACTTCGGCATCTAACTGAATTCCCACTACTTGCACAAACACACAGGTAATGTAGCCTAATGCCAGCCCGAGAAAAGTACCTATAGCACCGATAATGAGCCCTTCGAGCACAAATATTTTCATAATGCTAGTATCGGTAGACCCCATCGATTTCAGTATAGCTATCTCTTTACTTTTTTCCAATACTTTCATAATGAGTGTCGCGAGAATATTAAAACAGGCAACTAACACAATAAATGCCAAAATGACTGCCATTACTAGCTTTTCCAAGCGCAAAGCAGAAAATAAGTTTTTATTCATTTCGCCCCAATCGCGAGTACGGTAGGGATATCCATCCAATGAGCGAAGAATATTTTTGGTAATTTGCCGGGTATTGTCGATATCGTTAGTTTTTACTTCTAAACCGGTTACGGATTTTCCTAAACCAAAAAATTTTTGGGCCTCATGCAAATGTATATAAGCAAATTTTGCATCAAATTCGTACATTCCGGTAAAAACTATTCCGGCTACGCGGAAAGAACGGCTTTTAGGAATAGGGCCAGTCGGCCCCAATTCACCGCCCAACGGACTAACCACGTTTACGCGATCACCTATGGAAACTTTTAGAGAATGAGCCAATTCTTTTCCCAGCAAAATGCCCGGAAGTGTTTCAATCTTGCCTTTGTCTGAAGAAGAACCAATAATTTCTTCCTCAGACAAAACTTTTTCCGAACCACTTGCCGAAGGAGAAGAACGTCTAATTGTCAAAGGAGCGTCAGGCATCGGCTGGATGCGGGTGTCTTGCTTGCGAGGAATTTTTTCGGGCTCCTCTAACCATTTTACGCGGCCTTCTTTCATCGTTATCGAAAGATTAGAGACCTGAGCCACCGTTTGTGGCTCAATTCCTTTGATGAGAGCGCCGGAGTTATTTTGATCAGAACTAACTATAACCTCGTTGAGAATAAACGGAGTCACTCCAGTCACTCCGGACACGCCACTTACTTGGGGAGCTATTTGCTGCCATTCTTTAAAGTCAATTCCATATTTAAGAACTACAGCATGCGCATTAGTTCCAACAATTTTCTGTTTTAAGTCGAGCTCAAACCCGCTCATTACTGACAGAACAACGGTAAGAGCTAATACTCCCACAGTTACTCCCAGCACCGAAATGATCGTCATTACTCGGGTAGGAGTTTTCTTTCGGAGCTGAAGATGACTGCGCGCCACAAATGTTTCATAGGAAAAACGTAAATCCAGTCTTCCACTTCCCGCCAAAAGAAAGCCTAGAGAGCTTCCTAAAAAACTCACCCCCCAAATGGTTAAGGCAGCCAGTACAATGCCACCCACTGGATTGCCCAACATGCTTGCTAGATAAACAAGATCGGAAAGACCAGGGCGAAACATTCCCCAGGGGTCCATAAATAGCAAGCCCAGTCTCCAACTAGCTACAGCGGTAAAAATCAATCCCGCCAGTAATACCTCGCGGGCGCCAATTTTTCGGGCTCGCCATGCCCCGCAGAAACCTATAAGACCAGTTACCAGTAATCCCGCAACCCCCGAAAGCACTAGTGCATTTTCCGGCGACCAATGCTGGCGAGAAGAAAGGAAAACAGTTCCTGCTGCAATCAGAACACCACCAGCTACTTGACCAGCCAGAAAGCAGAGACCCAGAAATGGCGAAAATGACGCTCGGTGTCCATTCACTGACGCGGCCGCGAGAGATTTTAATGAAAACTTAGACAAGCCCTAATCCCCTTTATGGCAATTTCAAAACCCAATTTTCACGCTCGCGGCCAGCCCCGCCCAATTTCATTGCCCGTTAGGCAAGGTCTCAAATGCCCTTGGGCCGCAGAAGAGGAAATAGAATCACATCGCGAATAGAAGCAGAATCGGTCAACAGCATGACCAGCCGGTCAATTCCTATTCCTTCTCCCGCGGTAGGCGGCATGCCATGCTCTAAGGCGCGAACGTAGTCCTCATCGTAAGGCATGGCTTCTTCGTCCCCTTTCCTAGCCAGCTCCACCTGTCTTTCGAATCGAGAACGCTGGTCAAGCGGATCGTTAAGCTCAGAAAAAGCGTTGGCGACTTCCATTCCGCCAACAAACAACTCAAACCGATCGGTAAGCCGCGCATCGCAATCGCTTCTGCGCGCCAAGGGCGAAACTTCAATCGGAAAATCAGTCACAAAAACTGGTCGGTCTTTGGGTAGCCGCGGTTCACCTACTGCTTCAAAAGCCCGCGCAATCTTTTCACCGGCAGTAGGCAGAGTTGCAGCGTGTCTCAAGATAGTACCGCTTTCATGGTCCTGTTCTTGCTGAGCCAAGCGCTCTAAAGCCTTGCTCACCCCTTCCCCATCGAGAAGTTGTTCGGGAAGAAGACCCAATTGGGTAGCCACCTGTTGCACCATGGAAATTCGGGGATAAGGTGGACGGAAGTCGATAGCCTGCCCTTGATAATTTACGATGGTTGACCCGGTTATCTCCACAGCTAGCTTTTCTAAAAGCTGTTCGGTAAGCACAAAAAGATCGTGGTAAGTGGCATGCGCCCAATAAAGCTCCAACATTGTAAATTCCGGATTATGCCGGCGATCGATTCCTTCGTTACGAAAGATACGACCGATTTCATAAACCCTCTCTATTCCGCCCACCACCAAGCGCTTTAAATGCAGTTCTAAGGCAATCCGCAGTTTTAAGTGCAGATCAAGAGCGTGATGATGGGTGGGAAATGGGCGTGCAGCAGCACCTCCGGCTTCCTCGGGCTTATGCAGAGTAGGTGTTTCCACTTCCAAAAAACCTCGATCGTCCAAAAAACCTTGAATTCCCCGAATTATTTTGCGCCTTTGTACAAACAGGTTTTTTGCCCCCGGCGTAACAATCAAATCCAGATACCGTTGACGGCATCTAGTTTCGATGTCAGAGAGTCCATGCCACTTTTCTGGCAGCGGTCTAAGCGCTTTGGTTAACAACGAAAATTCCGTTGCCAACAAAGTGAGCTCACCAGTCTTGGTGCGAAAACAAGAACCACGGACGGCTACAATATCTCCCAAGTCCACCAGCTTGGAAAAGACCTCGTAATGGGAAGCACCGAGGAGATCTTTTTTGAGCATTACTTGCAGGTCGCCAGTACGATCACGCAATCGCATGAAGGCCAGCTTTCCGTGAGGCCGACAAAGCATGATTCGACCAGCAATTCCATAGACTGCCGATGCGCTTTCTACCTCTTCCGAGGTTTTAAGACTATCCAGTGCTCCCCAGATTTCGGCAATGGAGTGCTCCACAAAATGGCCATTTCCGAAAGGGTCAATTCCGAGAGCGCGCAGTTCTTGGGATTTTTTCAACCGAGCCTGAAAAATCTCTTGTTCTTTCTTAGAGACATTCTCGTCGGAGGACGAAGCTGAGTGGGAGGCGTTTTTCAAAGATGAGTTCATAGCAAGTCACGAGTTATAAAAAAAGTGTTCTATTCGAATGAAGATGCGTACGCTACTGTCCGCGAGCGCAAGCGTCAAGGAATCCTCACCTATTCTAGCGATTAAACCGACCAATTGTTTTGCCACTTCCTTCTAAGCGCCTCCGGGCTCGTTACTACGGAGGCTAGAGCAACTAATAGTTCGCGCGTCGAGATGTGAACGAGGCGGCTACTGACTTGTATCCTTCACCAACTAAGCAGCCAACGCCAAGCTGGAATAATGCTTACTTTTCCAGCATCAATATCTACTGTTTCTTGTAATGAATATAAAATGTCCTTGCCAACGCCTATTCCACGTGACTTAAAATCATTATATGTTTTGTTCATTGCCAATATTTTAATTAATTGTCTTGCTAATATGCGAGCCGCCAGTACGTGCCTAGCGGCAACCATATCTATCCTTCCTATAAGGATAGAATGAAGCTTTTCTCTCCTTCTGGCAAGACCGAGGTCTCGGATACCAATTTTGCCTAGCACCAAACATGTATGTTTATATTCTTACCTGCCCAACCAACGCGGAAACCGATTTCAACCCTTCCGTTTTCACATATTTTTCCAGATCAATTGCTATTTTTTGGGCTGCTGAAGGATCGAAAAAGGAAGCAGTTCCCACCTGAACACAGGAAGCCCCGGCCAGCAGAAACTCTACTGCGTCTTCCCAGGTCATAATGCCACCTATTCCCACTACCGGTATTTTCAGGCAACGAGCACACTCGAACACCATGCGAACGGCAACTGGTTTAATGGCCGGGCCAGAAAGTCCGCCAATTATATTGCCCAACATTGGACGTCTAGTACGAATATCGATGGCCATTCCACTCACAGTATTGATGACCGAGACCGCGTCCGCTCCTTCCGCTTCCACCGCACGACCAACCTCGGTAATGTCGTTCACATTGGGAGAAAGCTTTACAATCACCGGCTTTTTGGTAACCACCCGCACTGCATGCATCACTTCTGCGGCAAGCCGCGGCTCTCGACCAAAAGAAACCCCACCCGCTCTGACATTGGGACAAGAAATATTGAGTTCCAGCGCATCGATTCTAGCTACCGAATCCAATCTACGCGCCAGTTCGGCGTATTCCTGGGCAGTGGTTCCGAGAACGTTGGCAATTATGGCACAGGAAAGTTTGTGAACGAGGGGGACCTTCTCTTGGATAAATCGATCTATTCCCACATTCTCCAGGCCGATAGCGTTCAACAGCCCGGAAGGAGTTTCTACTAGCCGCGGTGGAAGATTTCCTACCCGGGGTTCCAATGAGAGCCCCTTGGTACAAATTCCCCCAATCGAAGAAAGGTCTATTAAGTCTTCAATCTCTGTTCCGTACCCGAAAGTACCACTTGCTGTAAGAATAGGATTCTTCAACCGCAAGGAGCCAATTTTTACCGACATGTCTATCATAGAACGGAAATACGGCTCTTCGGCCTTACGCGTCAAGAAATTCTCTGCTGGTCTACCACTATCAATTGTGGTGCTTGCGACTATACGCCCAGAAATAGCCTTTTGCCAAAATTCAAAGCCAAATCAGCTTCGAATATCCGCTTGGCGGAAGTCTCGATGTCGTACTCTACTCGTCGGTACTCCACCGTTCGCGCCTCTCGGTCGTGAATTACAAAACAGGCCCGGGGGTCATAATCACGCGGTTGCCCTACACTCCCTACCGAGATCATGTACTTGTACCCCCGGCGAATTCCAAATTTTTGGGCGACCACGTCATTCACCTCGCCATTTCCAATGGCAAATGCTTTGCACAGGTGAGAATGACCGATAAATGTAACCTCGGGCAAGTCTTCAACATGCGGAATCAATTCACGCGCCTGCTCCAGAGCAAATATGTATTCGTAGGCGCGAGGATCAATTGGGGAGCCGTGACTGAACCCTATATCTCCAATCCGATAGGTATAGGGAAGACTACGTAGCCAGGCATGGTGCTCCGAGTCGATAACCGAAGCTGTCCAATCCAAGGCATTGCAGGCCGCGTCATAGTAAAACGAATAATCCATTCGCCGAGATACCGCGGCATCGTGATTACCCAACAAGCATATTTCCGCAAGCTGTTTTACTAACGCACAGCAATCATTTGGACTGGCCCCATAACCCACTACATCACCAAGACACACCACCCGATCCACACGCAATTTTTCTATCGTTCGAACAACCTCAGTGATTGCCTCAAGATTAGAGTGGACATCACTGATTATGGCGATGCGCATTCATGCCTCGCAGACACCACCCAGCCGTACAGCATTGGGCTTTGCTTTCGTACGGCGAGTGTGTGGCGAGGGGCGGACTCGAACCGCCGACCTGCGGATTATGAGACCGCCGCTCTAGCCGGTTGAGCTACCTCGCCACTTCAACTAGTGGAGATATACGGAACGTTCCGCTTTTTTGTCAACCTCCAAATGCTCTCTACTCTTCAAAACAACGAAACAGCACTCAATCCTTGCAGATTCTTTGCAATATATATTCCAGTCCACGCTCCCAGCGTGGCTCTTTAGGAGGAATTGCCATCGCTTGATTTTATCATCGAAGCATCAATATTAAGCACACCTAGGATCGAAACTAGACAGATGGAGCCTGAGCAAAAACAACAGCGCACCAGACGGCTCGGTATCCAATTGGCGAGGTTGATAAAAGATAAAAATGGATAAACCCAGGAACAGCAATACTTCGGAGCATTGGAAATGCCGCGGCCTATGCTGGGAACAGCTTGCGCAGGAAGAAATTCATTTTGATTTTTCTTCCCATGCTTCCGGACGTTCTTCATCCCGACAAATTCCCCTATTTAAGGGCAGATTAGCAATAAAAGAAGCCATTCTTCGGTGGCTTGACGAGCAATTATAAGCAGAAAGATTATTCTAGCCGACTATTTGGGCCAAGACAGCACCAAATCGAGCTACATCTTCACTGTCTAAATACACATGAGGAGCAACCCGCACCCGACCATCACGAACTTGAGCAACAACGTCACGAGCTGATAATTGCTGAAGAATTTCTTTGGACAACAGTTTTGGGTGTGTGAATGAAAATATACCCGAACGACCCTGACAGTTAAAATTTCCGTAAATTTTTCCTCCACAGTCTTGCACCACATTCTGGAATTTTTCCACTATTCCTAACAGCCTCTTTTCGATTCTTTCAATTCCCAACAACTCAATCAATTTCAAACCCGAAGACCACTGAACAATATCCGCATAATTAAGAGTGGAGTATTGAAACTTTGCCATACCTTGGCGAAAAATCAAATCATAGCAAAGTGGATCATTCCAGGACGCAACGTTTTCCGCTCCCACAAAAACAGGTTTGATTTTATCTACCCAGTCCGAATCAATATATAAAAAGCCCACCCCTAACGGCCCCCATAACCACTTCCACGCCGGACAGGACAGGGCAGCAATTCGCATTTTTTTAACATCAAGCTTAATTGCTCCAACTGCCTGCGCTGCATCTATTACTAGTGGCACTCTTTGTGATTCGCACCATAACCCTATCGATTCGATGTCAAGTCGGCACCCTGAACACCATTGTATCGCGGAAAGAGAGACCAGTTTTATTCTGGAAGACCAATTTGCCTGAATATCTGCTAAACGTACTTCTCCGTCTATTTCCGGAACCATAATCACTTCTACTCCGCGACTAGCAAGATTTTTCCAGACCAGAACATTACACGAATACTCACGATTTGATGTAAGAACCAGGTCTCCCGGTTGAAATGGGTAGCCTTGGGCAATAAAATTTAAACCCTCAGCAGTATTATGAGTAATGGCGATTTCGTTTGCTCCACACCCCAAAATGCGAGATAAAGATGCCCGCACTTGTTCACCATAACCAACCAATTCACCCATCAAAGCCCGAACTCCATTTTGGGCCAAGGCCTGGTGATATTGTTGCACCGCCCTAACCGATCTCATGGGAGGCGGACAAATACCAGCATTGTTTAAATTAATGAAATTATTGCAAAAGGGAAATTCACTTTTCAAAGAAACAAACTCCATTATATTCCTCTTACTAAAAATGAACACTTTCGACTTCTAAGCAAGTATCAGTTTTTTCTAGGCATTGCTAAGATATTTTTTAGACAAGATATTTTTAGACTATGCAACCTTCATAGCGCAAGCCGAGCTCGACATTCAATACTACATACTACGAAGCCATGCCATGGCTTCCTCGAGTCCTTTGAATACGGCGACAGAGATTCCGTTCGTTTCGGACACTTTAGAAAGATTTTTTAAGTTCATTTGGCCTAAGACTTTAAGCGGGGGCAACATCGCCCAGTATTTCCACCCTGCTTCGCATACCAGAGGAAACCAGAATGTCCTACCCCACTCCATGTCACTGGGATGCAAAGCCGAGTTGTTCCGATCGTCTGATAACCACTTGGTGGCCCCATGAGTCTTGAGCAGCTCCGCGCCCCGGAGCAAGCCCTCACGCAAAGGAGCACCGAATATATATTTATGAATCTGGTGATGAACAATCTTCTCCCCTGGGTAGTACCAAAGAGTTAAAAATTCATTATCGATGATGATATCCCTATCCATAATAGTTACTCCCTCCCAATATTAAGACACTAAAACATATACTTTGCCAACCCCAATACCCCCTGCCGCCATGCCACTCGATGAGTATTACCCGCTGATTTGCTTATTCTTTCTCGATTAGCCAGAAACCACTCGAAATTACGCAATAACGCGTCCTGGTTAGAAAATTGCGGTGAAAAGCTAAAAGTTTTTTCCGCTTTTTCTACCGAGACAAACGAATCGCGAGTGGCAGTTTTATATACCCATGGATACAGAGGCGAAAGGCCAAAAAAATCTAGAACTTCCAAACCCATAACCGCCAAAGAAGCAGGAAATTCACGGATTTTTTTCCCGAAGCCAGCGCGATCCAAAACCACCTGGTAGTCTTCGCGCATAGTGGAAAACGCTTTAGCACCGATATTGAATTCGGTATTAATTTCGTCGCCCCGCGAATGCTGCGAGGCCATTATTATCGCGTCACATAAATCTTCCACGTCTAGCAATTGATATAAATTTCGCCCTCTTCCGATCATCGGAAATGACCGCCCCTCGGAGGCCCATTGATAAAAAATAGCAAATACGCCCAACCGTTCGGGCCCCACAAAAGATTTGGGCCGGATGATGGGAATAATCATGCCTTTTTCTCGATAATTTTTTACCCTCCGTTCAGCCTGTATTTTGCTTTTCCCGTACGACCCCACTCCGACCAATGGGTCATCTTCGAAAAGAGGATGCTTTTTAGGGATTCCGTAAACCGCAGTAGAAGAAATATAAATAGCTAATCTACACCCGTGCGCCCATGCGGAAGAAAGTACATTCTCCGTTCCTTCCACGTTGGAAGTCATAATGTCTTGGCGCTGACACAGCGGCAAAGCGGCAGCGCCATGCATAACCACTTCCACACCCTTTTTCATGCAGCGGTTTACTACTTCCCGATCACGAATATCACCCTGGACATGATCTACTTTATCCATCATGTCTTCATATTCAAACGGCTCTCTGTCCAAAGACACTACTGAGTGCCCTTGACTTACCAATTTACGAATAAAATTAATTCCCAAAAAGCCGGAGCCTCCGGTTACTAACCAACATGCCATAACGTCTCCAAATGGACTTCCGTCTTTTCTCAAGAGGACCAGCTACAGTTCATTTATATAACTTACTACCGCGTACAATGAATGAGCCCACCAACATATACAGTACTTAAAATCCGATCGTTTTGTCCACCGATCCTCAGATAGCCATGAGCAGGTAGCTATAAACTCTATTGTTTTAAAAGTCGCCAACAGAAAAATTAATGTAACTATTCAGCACCCTTATTTATTGATAACAAAAGACTGCAAGAAATCGGTTCAGGCCGAGCTTGTCGAGACCCAAGGCTTTCTCGATTTCATGCCTGCGGCATTACGCTCGGATAGACCGTGGTTTTCAATTTTTGGTTACTCGCGAAATGGTAATATTGAATAGTTACAAATTAAAAAACCATATAAAATCACTACTACAATATTTCATTTCTTCTACAATAGTGACTGGCAAATGAATACAATCCGGCGATGTCAAAACAATTCGAAATCGCCGGAAAGATTACTACCATCTTACGCGATGGCATCTTTGGCCGCTTTAAGCGGTCGAGCCTTAATTACTTTACGAGCAGGCTTCGCCTTGAACACCGTTGCTTCGCCTGTAAATGGGTTGACGCCTTTTCGAGCTTTGGTAGCTGGCTTCTTGACGACCACAAACTTTGCCATACCTGGCAATACAAAAGTTCCGGTCTTCTTTAGCTCCTTGTGCCCTACCTGCACCAGAATTTCTAGCATTCCCTTCACATCCTTACGAGTAAACTTATCAGCGAACTCGTCTGCGATTTTTTGAATCAGCTCGGATTTGGACATCACTTTTGCTGCCATAGAATCTCCTTCACGATTTTCACGCGAGAATAGATTTTTACGAGACTTTACGGCGAACAGATAAACATGGGAAGCCTAATCTCGCGTATTTTGATATTTTTATTCTCGCTCACGGCCACGCAAAAGCGAAAATGCAATTACCTACATGTCACCAAGGTTGGTTCGCGCACAACCGTGCTCTGAAAAACTCTGGAAATAGTAATGCCGTTCTATATTCAACTGAAACGAAGTTTATACGAACAGGAATGCTCTACCGCCGTATTACAAAATCACTGCGTTAAGTTCGATTGGGAGTTGCCCTATAACACATACTCTTACGCACAAGGAAAGTCGCCGAACACCATAACCTGGAGAGTACCAGGCAGGTTCTAAGGAAACTTTCGCCCCCGTAGATACGCATAAAATCGCCCGTGGCCAGGAAGATGGCCCGAGTTCGACCACCTGCTCCCCAATGGGATATCCAATATTGGCTGCCTGAATTCGACACAGTTCTTGTTCGGCTATTTTTCGAAGACGAACCTTCTCATCAGGAAGGTGAAAACGCGAAACAATGTGGTGAATTCCCTCGCCATCAATACGATCGGTGATTACAAATCCCTGTAGATCTTTTTCCCAAACTACCGAACGACAATGACTCATGCCTTTAAAAAAACGCTGATAACCGCGATGTTCCCCGACAAATCTCTCTCTTTTTGGGCTTGATGAGAAAACAAGCGCCCGTGCTCGTGCATCGTCTGGTAATGCAAATAGACGTTCCTGGCAAATCCGATTCTGCTCTAATTCCCCAACTTGCACTGTGGAATGAGCAGTAGTGGAACGAAAGTAATTACGAATATCTGGGTAGCTTATGTAACAGTAGGTGCCAGGGTCAACAACTAGTTTTCTTTGCCCATAATGAATTTCCACCCCCAACTTGTCATTGTGACTATGTCCACCTATTCCGGCTTGTCCATTTGGCCCACAAGAAATTGCACAATAAGCACCACCGCTGCGTAAAAAATATAATCCAGATTTAGGAAGAGAAGTACTTTGCAACGGTCCACACTCGGGCAATGATTGGAAGCGTTTTAACCCGGGTTTCCCCATTAAGAAAAGCGCTTCCTCCGAGTAGGAAATGCCTTCTGGCTTGAGCTCGGGGTCTAAAAAAAGCGCTGCTCCCAAGGGAAGTAAATACTCATGAAATAAAACTACTCGGTCACTTAGAGCAATGGCTCTTCCTGAGTCATTGTCCCCTATTTGTGGCGCATGACCGCTAGGAGAAAGATATGTACGTACTGCGCGAAACATAGAATGTAATCGCTCTTTCCATTTGTTTCCAAAATCAATGCGACTTGCTTGCGCAGCAAAATAAGCTAGAGTAAACAATTCTAAAACCAGGCGGTGATAAGAAGTAGAACCTTCAAATGAAAACCCATCCTCCCTCACTTGGCAAAACATCAGTCTCTGGATTTCCTCTGCGGCGCGCTCCCGCCAGCGTATTGCTCCGGGTAACTCAGGAAAAACAATTCCCAAATGAAACAAGCCAACTAAATCGGCTAAATAGTGATTATTAGGAATAGGAGCGCAGTTTTCCAGATTTTGCTCCACAAATTTTCCTTGAATGGCCATTAATAATACAAAAATTATGGCGAACTCTGGGTCTTGCAGCTCAGGCCTATGACGCATCATGAGGTAAGCCAGCGTCAAATTCATCGCCCGCAGAGCCACCTCCATAGAACAGGTCCAATTTACGCCTTTTCCAAAAGGATTGTGTGCTGCAAAATGCCGTACTTGCAAAGTGAATTCGTGCGCAAAAGCAGCGCGTTTTTCTTCTGACTTGGTAATCCACACCCCTTGCGCCAAAGCTAAGGACTGTTCCATCCGCGCCAAAGCCCAGGGAGCTTTCGGATCTAACCCTTTGCTCCATACAGATGAATCTCGCCCCTCGGCGTTCTTATCGAATACGCCCTCGTTGAGAAAATCGAAATGCCAGTCGATTCCGTCTGCGTTTTTCCCAAATGATACAACCTTTCCAAATAAATCAAATGTTCGACTCCAAGCATTAGTCGCGCGTGCTTCAATTTTTCCTCTAAACCCTGGCAAGACTTGGCCCGCTAGCGAAATCTCTTCTCTTTTGGAGGCATCGGCCCACAACGAGCTCGCTCTAGGTGAAGATAGTTTTAATGCTAAATCATTCATGTCTTCGGAACAGAATGCTTCCAATAGGTCTTCTAAAGAGGGCAGCGGCTTAGCTAACACCTGAGAGGCTTTTTGAATACATCTGCGCGCGGCAGCCTTAGCTAAGTCGCTAGGAGAAATCCGGGTGGCCAAATAAGTATAGTATTCAAATGAATCCACGGAAGCCGACCTAGCAATAATCGAGCCCAGTAGATTTTACGCAACTGACGCACGCATCTAGCGGAAGGCAAAGTTTTTTTGAAATTGCCCGAAGCGACAGTTTTTTCCAAAAAAAGGAATTTCCATTCCTTGATCAGGCTTAATAATTCATCCGCCGGAAAAGCCAGCAAAAGCACCCCAATAAAAGAGCTCGCCTTCGCTCCTTTGTTTTCTTATCCGTGCGCATCTTTAGGCCCGTTTTTTTGGAAATCCAATTGGAACTAGGGGGCACCATGATGGGCGTGGGATTGTGGATTGAAGAAAATCTGCAGGAGATATTAAGCCGCTTTCATACCAAAGTTACCAGCGAGCTTAATTTTGAGGAACCTTCTTTACATATGGCTGCCCCAGTTCTACTTCACGATTTAGCACGCGCAGCTCGAAGCACGATTAGCCCTCCTGAACCTTGGCACCGAGGAGTAGTGCTGGTTCTTTCGCAACCCCAGGGGGGAATTCGCGGATTGTTGCAAGAGTTTTCGCTGCTGCGTCTTTCGCTTTGGGAAACAATTAGCCTGCGTCACCATGCTTTTACAGGAGCTGAACGACGTCAAATTGACCGCTATTTAGACGAAGCAATGGCCGCAGCGGCAGAACGTTGGGCCAAGATGGTGAGAATTATCGGGCCTAATGCGCTGCCGAATAGGACTGCTAAGCCTCTAGGCATTTAGATTTTGGCAGCCTTATTTAGTTTTTAGTATTGTTCTTTGCTCGGCGGGCTCGTCATCATTGGACACCGGCCGGATTTCATGTGTTCGGCCATCTGAGCGACATGCTGCCGCAATGCATCTAGGTCACCGGGATCTTCTGGTGTTAAGACCATGCGCGCGCCGCCCGGGACCTCCTCGACGCGAGCCGATGCCGGTACCATTCTCATCATCATTCGGCCTGGTGCGGCATGTGCTGGTCTATCGCTAGCCCGCCCCCGGCTTTCCCCTGTCGGCTCTGATGGACCCATCATCATTTCCGCGCCGGGCCTGACACGCGTTATGTATCTCCGCCATCTGAGTAACTCGCTGGCGTAGCTCTCCAACATCTCCAGTGGTCGTGAAAACCAGTGCCGAGCCACCCTCGATATCGGCGGCCTCGACGACGGTGCCCTCTACAGCCATAGGGCATGCATGGTTCCTGGTCTGTGCGCTGCCCGCTGATTCTGGAGCCTGACCTGTCTGTGTTACCTCTGGTGGCTTCTGGGAAGATGCACACGCCGCGAGGGTGAACGCCCCGACGGCGAGAAGAAAGGCTTTCTGCATGATAGTAGTACTCCTTTGGGTTAGTGCTGCCTCTAAATCATGTCGGCTCCTTCGAGCCCTTGAATCCTTCCTGTAAATTATGACCTTGCCTAGAATTGTGCCTTCGCAGGAGCAGTGCGTTGATCGCCACAATCATAGTGCTGACGGACATTAGTATGGTGCCAATACTCTGACCACCAAGGTTGCGCTTTATTGCCTGTTTATTCTCCGAAAAATAAAGCTCTGCTAAAATTGTCGCGGTAAATGTAAGTCTATTCAACCAAAACCGAGAAGCAATGAGCATTTTATTCGGAAAATATGCTGTTCACTCCAAACTTGCTTGCGGCGGCATGGCGGATATTTATTTGGCCACTGCTCGCGGACCTCAAGGTTTTACAAAAACGGTGGTACTAAAAAGGCTCTTTCCCCACCTAGCAGAAAATCCAGATATATTATCGATGTTTTTTCAAGAAGCGCGCATTGTCGCCCAATTGCATCATCCTAACATCATTCAGGTTTTTGAAGTTGGACAACATGAAGATAATTACTATTTATGCATGGAATATTTGGCGGGAAAGAACCTTTCTGCAATATTAACTCATTCTCAAAATCTTTCTCGTCCACTCCCCATAGAAATTGTCGCGCAAATCGGAAGCAGCGTTGCCCATGGGCTTTCCTATGCGCATTGTCACCTAGGGGCAGACGGAAATATCAACGAAATTGTACATGGAGATATCAGCCCTTCGAATATAGTAGTTACCTTTGTAGGGGAAGTAAAAATTGTGGATTTTGGAATTGCCAAAACTCACTCTTCACCTTCAGCAAGAAAGGGTGTTCCGCAATCTATTCAAGGTAAATTAGGGTACTTAGCACCTGAGCAACTTAAGTATTTACCAGCCGATCACCGAGCCGATCTTTTTTCTTTAGGAATTGTGCTTTACGAAATGATTAGTGGACAGCGCCTATTTCGCCGCAATAGCGACTGTGAAACCGTTAAGGCCATTCTTCAAGCCCCTATTCCCAGCCCGAGAGCGTTTCGCGAGGACATTCCTTTTTCTTTCGCAAAAATAATCATGAAAGCTTTGGAAAGAAAGCCGGAAAACCGTTTCCAATTTGCCGAAGAAATGGCCAACGCATTAGACGAGTTTCTTTTGCAGCGAGCTTGGACCCCCTCTCCCACAAAATTGTCTTTATTTCTTTCCGAGCTTTTTGGAGAAAAATCTGCTCAAAAAGCACTAACCATTCCTTTTTACGAAAGTACCGCCTCTATTACTTGCAATACTTCGCATTTGCCTTCTTGGAAACCTATTGGAAAAATAAAAGCAATTCCTTTGATTTCGGAAACATCAACACGCCCCAAAAAAGGCAAGCAACTGGTGCGAGTAGTGGGCGAGTTTCCTGCTGCTCTGTTTAAAGCAGGTCAAGAATTGGTGGCAGTTCCCCTGAATGTTGTGCAGTTCGCTTGCACCTGGACTAAACAAAAAGTTTCTCTGGCGGCAATAGCTTTTGCTTTATTTGGATTTGGTATGGGATTAACTTTTCAAGAAACAGTATTGGATGATAAGCCAATTCCTTCCTCCCCAGAGACAAAAGCTGCCGATCCTCAATCAGTTTGGGCGATGCCGTCAGAGCCCAAAACTGAATTCCCCCCGCAACTAATGCCTACCAAGCACTCGGTTTCTTCTGCGCATCTTCGCCACCAAAAGCGGCGACCACGGCTCGGAAAATTGGAAATTTCCGGTCACGGGAAAGCGTACGTTCAAGACTCTCTTTTGGGCAAAGCACCACTTTCCAAACACCTTCCTCCCGGCTCGTATACAGTGATTTTGATGGACTTTTCCGGAAAAGTTCAGCGGCAATGGATTGCCGTAGTTAAACCGGGAAAAACCACCCGGTTATGAACTTTCACGGAACTTCGTATACGGAAAAGGCTTCCAAATTCTCCGCCGCTGCCCCAACCCGACCACTAGAAAGATCGAACAGTTCGTTTATACCAATAGTTTGCCCGTTTTCAGTAAGACGCAGCGCCTGTAACAGTAATCTCGCACGCTGATTGGCTTGCTGGCGATTCTCTAAGGTAGCGGTGGTACGATCTGCATACTCAGCGGGGACTTTGGGCACCGAAAAGCTGTTTTCCTTGAAATATACCAACCATCTTTTGGCTTGATTACCAGGTCCCTGTTCGCTGATAAATATGACCCGCCGCAAAGAGGCTTCTTTTATGCTGTTTATTCCTTGGAATTCTCCCTTGGCTAGTTGGAAACTTCCTTGATCCAATAGACCCAAAAAAGCGGCCTCTTGTGTAGTTGTACCTTCATCAAGAATGGAATAACTAGAATGCACCAAAGCGCTGGTAGCCAAGCGCGTAGTCGAGGTAGCTAAAGTGACCATTTGATAAGGCGAATTCTCGATTCCCCCATGCGCGGGAGCCATATGCACAGCCAAATAGCCATCGTCATGGTAGCGAAATTGTAGGGGTTCTCTTGATTCCAGCTCTACTCTGGTAACTAATCTGTCCAGCGAGCAGGCCTCTCCACAAGCAGAAGGAGCATCCGAGCCGGCTCCAAACCCCAAAGGCACTAAACCTCGTCCCGCCACCAAACTGCCAACCAGCACCATCGCATTCTGCATTGGCACCCCCTGAACTTCAGGAAGAAGCGGAACTTGCACGGTATGGGCCAGAGAAAGTCTCACACTGGGGGACAGATTCTGGGGAACGAAAACTTTGTCATTGGCAATGGCTTGCTGCAGTTGGAATGAATTATTGCGATCGGTCGGCAACAGCTCAAACGAAATATCCCGCACCACCTCACTTTTAAAACTCTCCAGAAAAGGAATTGCCGCTTCCAAAAGCTGAGAAGATTGCACCTTTCCCTCTTGAATAGCCAGCCATAACTCCGGAGAAGATTGGAAAGGAATTGATCCCAGCAGTCCATATCCTGCTCGCGTTCCACAAGTACCTTCCTCAGTTTTTTGCGGATTTTCACAAACTCCCGCCGAACCATAAGCAAGGTAGCGTTCTTTTACTGACACCGCCCCTATTCTAACCGCTGCTCCGGAAGGAACCCGCATGGGAATAGGAATACCTTGGCCAGTGGCATCGACAGATACGGTTTCCGCTGGGCCCCAAAACCCATCAGGATTGAGATTAGTTAAATCGTCGGGAATAGATGTGCCTGCTAATCCCACCACTATTCCTTCAGTAGGAAACGGCTGAAATTGACCTTTGAATCCCCCTACCAGGTTTGAGGGATTACGTCGCAAACCAATACGCAGATGCGTTTTGTCGACTCCCACTAGAGATACGTAATCATAATCGTGATGAAAAACACTTACGGTGTTATTAGTAGTGGTCGGCAACCTGGTGATAGTAAATACCCCCGGAGTAACTGTTGAGGGCTGCATTACCAAATCATTCCAAAACACCTTGGCGTCGGTGACTAAGCGCCCGGATTGATCATCTACCACTACCACTTGAGCCGCCACTCCAGACGAAGCAACTACTTTAACGTCTGCTTTACAAGAGACATTTGCATTGGCCAACGTTGCCGTAATCGAAGCATCGGACCCTTGAGCAGTAAAGTCTACGGTGCCAGTTGATTCTTGCTGAATATTGCCACTGGTCGCCTTCCAGGAAAAAGCCGATCGCCCAGGAAACGCCGCCGATCCATCCTGGCGATAAGCTACTACCGAAAATCTAACTTTTTGCCCGCTGCCCATTATTACCCAGTCGGGATATACCGCACATTTGACTGTATCGGTTTCCGGAATCACACAGACCCCGCTTTTGCATACCTTTGGGCTTTTGCAGTCGCTTTCGTTGCTACAAACTGGGACAAGGCACTTCTGATCCCGACACTTGCATAATCCGTCATCGCAGCCGGGCCAGGCCTGTTGATCGTATTGCGGATGAGACACGCAATCTTTCTCGCTTTTACAAACTGCTACACACTGCTGACTGATACATTCAAACAACTGGGTGTCACCGCAATCAAATTTGGTTTGACAAAGAGCATTGCACTCGGAATCACCAGGATCGCACATTCCCGGACTTCCTGCTCTTTCGGGAGGTTGTTTATTACTGCAACCCAGCCATGACCATCCTACTAGAAGCATCAATAACAAACTGTGCTGACGCATTTCCCAATTCATGATTGCTCCACCTTAAGGAATACTTCAGTCAGGCAAACCATAGCTTTCCCAGGACCGTCAAGTCACATTACCTTACTATTGTTTTAAGAGTCGCACATATGCTTTTCAGCAAACAAATTTGCAGATACAATGACAATAAGTTGACGGATAGAGAGAGAGCGAGCAAAAGTTTAATGAAGAATAATCGGCTAAGTTCTTGCTTTATTGAAAAATATATAGGCTATGCTCTCGCTTTGTGGGTAGTACTGGACCCATCAGGAGCAAGGGGAGAATAAAGCAGAAGCCTCCACTGCTAGAACTATAAGACATTTCCGTACAGGTTTTGAAAAACTGGTAGGAACGGACGTTTTTCCAGTCTGCGCCTCGTTATCCAAGGAAGGACCGTCATGTGTCGAATATTTGCATTTGCACTAATCGGGGCTTTTTTAATTTCTTGCAACTCCGGGTCAGAAGATCCACTTCCGGAAAAAGGTTGCCAATTCGACCACGAGTGCTCGTCCGGTAAATGCGTAGATGGAAAGTGTCAAAACACCGAAAAACCTCCCATCACAACCAATATCGATAATCCTGATAATCCGGTCATTGATAGCGACTGTGATGGCCTTTCCGACGCCGAAGAATTTGCCACCCTCTATGCAGGAGATAAGAAGACCGATCCTGGCAATCCCGACACCGATGGCGACGGAATTCCCGACGGAGTCGAGGCAGGGCGAACCACTAATCTTGATGCCAGCTGCACCAAATTTGTTGGTGATGTCGACCCTAATACCACCACTACCCCGACCGATCCCGACACCGACGCTGATGGCTGCCCCGATGGAGCAGAAGATAAGAACCACGATGGAAAAGCCGACGCCCACGAATCTGACCCCACGGTTCCGAACACAGACTGTAGCGGGGTAAAACCCGATTCCGACGGCGACGGAATTCCCGACGAAACAGAGGAACTAATAGGCACCGATCCCAAATCGGCCGATTCTGACGGCGACGGACTTACCGATGCAGAGGAAGATAAAAATGCTAATGGCCAGCTTGACCCTAAGGAAACCAATCCTAAATCCGCCGACACTGACAACGATGGCTTAAGCGACTACGATGAAATTAATGTCCATGGAACCGATCCCCAAAAAGTTGATACCGATGGAGACGGAATTCCTGATGACGCAGAAGTAGGCGTTTCCCTTACTTGCGATAAAAAGAACCTGACCGACCCTTCAAGTTCCGACACCGATGGCGATGGAATCTCCGATGGAGTTGAAGATCCCAATCATAATGGATGCTTGGATGCCGGAGAAAAAAATCCTAAAGACGCCGGCGATGTTTCTCCTACCGATCAAAAAGCCTGCGCAGAGAATCAATTAAAGCCAGTGCAAGTAATCGAAAGACGCGACCAGCGGGCCGACATGACCTTAGCTCTAGCGTCACAGTTCTCTTCCGCAAGTATTACCACTTTAAAAAATAATGGTTATGACGTCGGAGCAATGTTCTGGGATAACCAAAAACAAATTGCGGGATTTGCCTTAAAAATTAGGTCCATTCCTGGAAATACTCCTGGCGAACAATTAACCGATTTAGAAAAAAAAGTGGGCGGCGCCGGTTCTATGTCCAGTGGCTCTAAATTGGCGCAAACTTTTACTACCTGGGATAAATTCAGCGCAATTGTTGCGCAATACGATTGGAATGACAACGGCAATGAAACCGTAGGAAAAGCCGCCAATGATTTGGTGAAATCAGTATACCCCAGCATTACTGGTTTGCTCACTAATATGGGAAGCGAAAAAGGCATTTTCCGTCTAAAAATTGAATTAGTGCGTCGATCTAGCAATAGCACGGTGGTAATAGGCGCATTGGCCAATAAAAGTTCGCTAGAAGCTAAGAACAATGAGGGTGATGCTAAGTTTTTCCAAGTGGAAGACGTTACTAATGGCTCCGCAGTTGGACAATACGGAGACCAAATCGCCGTTCAATGCGATCGTTTGACCGTACCCAGCTATCAACCGATTGATTTTATATGGGTAGTGGACAACTCAGGCTCAATGGAAACTAAACAAAATGCAGTCAAGCAAGCTGCGCAGCAGATGGGCGTTCAACTAAGCAATTCTACTGCTGATTGGCGGTTGGCAGTTATCGCTAGTGATGCGGATGCCATTAGCTGCAGCTCTTTTTCATCCGATGGCAAATGCAATGACCCAGCAGGCTGGAATAACTGCACTTACCCTAATAGCAATATTAGTTGCCCTAATTATCTAAATATCTCAACCCCTCACCCGAGATTCTGTGAATTCACCCGCGACACTGAAGAATTTAAAACATGCATGGGAAATCTAGGCACCTCTGGACACTGGAATGAAATGTTTTTCCGCCCAGTCGCCTGTTTGTTAGGAAGAGAATCGCCCGTGCCAAGCAACTCTACATTAAGTTCGAACAGTTGCGGACGACCTAACGTCAATGCATCCAATTATTATTACCAATACACTATTCCGCCAGATCCTTATGTTTTATTAAAGAGATCGGCAACCGAGAATAGAAACAAGCTCCGTGATAATTCGTTGATTAGCTTTATTTTTCTAACTGACACCAACGATCATTCCGATAACAGCAATCAGTCTAACGTTAACAATTGGGTAGATTTCTTTCTCAACATCGACGAAAAGGGCACTGCGCTTTCCAAAGCGTTTGTGGCGGGAATTGTATGCGCCGCCGGAATGAAATGTTACGATCTTGAGGACAGGGTAACTAACACCTGGTCCACTTTTTTCGACCGCATGGGGGGTGCTTATGCCGATCTCGCCCTAGACAGCGACCCTCAACAGGCTGCCAAAATACAAGCAGCAGTAGCTAAAATTTTAGACCTAGCCATAGGTAAGGCTTCCACACTTACCCTCACCAAATCCCCAATTTCATCTACTATCAAAGTAGCCATCGACGCAGAACTTCAAGGAGCTTGCAATAAAGACGATATTCCTCGCAGCCGCACAAATGGCTTTGATTACGATGGCGCTGCCAATGCCATTAAGCTGTACGGCAATTGTCGCCCTAAGAAAGGACAAGAAGGTAAACCAATTTCTGTCTCTTACCGCTATTGG
Organism: Myxococcales bacterium; assembly: GCA_050288705.1. Classification (GTDB taxonomy): domain Bacteria; phylum Myxococcota; class Myxococcia; order Myxococcales; family UBA5297; genus JBNKEI01. Next base: position 12,660 of record JBNKEI010000175.1, on the reverse strand, counting down.
ATTGATAAAACCCCTAACCCCGATGGTCTGCCCACCTGTCCGGATAACAAAATCTATAGCGAGCAAGAGAAAAAGTGTGTCTGTTTACCTACCTGCGGTTTGGCTTGTGGGTTAGGGTACGAATGCGATAATAACTGCGAATGCCAATGTATGAACAGCCAAACCTGCAAAGCTGGATACCTTTGGAGCCAAGAAAAATGCACATGCGTTTGTGATACCTCTAAAGTCCAATGCGGTAGTTCATTTGAGGTCGATGAGAATACCTGCTCTTGCGCCTGTAAGCGTACGCCCGATTGCGGAGGGTGTCCGGAAGGTTCAAATTGCAACCTTTCATACTGTAGTTGTTCCGCGGTAATTAACTGACCAGTAGTGATAACTCTCGGTTAGGGCTCCCTGTTTTTCAACGGGGAGTCTGCTTGACTTTTTGTCTTGCAAACAATTAAACTTATTTCTGCTTCTATAGTTCGAATAATTATTTAACCAGCACCCCAAAAAATAATAGATGTTTTCTTCTTGCTGCAAGGATGGCTCTACAAATGAAAACCCGTTATTACGAAATTGATACACGGATGGCCGAATTAAGCAAGCTTGCAGAAAATCATCCGCATGAATATCGCGAATTTCGCGCCAAACTTGAATGTTCGCTAATTCATCATGAAAACGCCTTAGAAGGAGTGGTCTTTTCCTCATCAGAAATTTTGGGCGCACTTAGTCGCTCGGTGGTGGCTGATGTTTCTCTAACGTCAATATATGCAGAGATCCGGCGACACAAAGCAGCAATTGATTACATTTGCGATGAAGCCAGACATAAAAAACAACATATTACTATTACTACCATCAAAAAAATTCACGAGTTACTTACCCCCCCACAAGAAGAGAAGGAAGGAAAGCCCCTTTACCGTAAAGACATTCCCGTTCACCGAACCTACTTTCATGAAATTGCTCATCCTTCAAAAATTCTTTCATTGTTAGATGAATTAGCAGCGCTTACCAATACCGCTGAATACCGAGAAAGCCACCCTATTAACCAAGCAGCAATAGTACATTGGTATTTCATGCAAGCCTTTCCATTTTCTTTAAACAATGGTAGAACCGGGCGTTTATTATCAAATTTGATTCTTTTTCGACAAGGATTTCTTCTTCCGGCAGTCATACTTTCTGTTGATCGCCAAAGATATTATGAAAGCTTAAAATTACCCATCGCCAATCTAAGACACATTTTATTGGAGGCTATAGAAAATTCCCTAGAAAACGCTCTCCTTTTCTTTGAAAACAAAACTCCGGTTTATTTCTGCGCCTCTAACGAATAGCCAATGATTCTGGGCGCTCACCAATCAATCGCTGGGGGGTTATCTAAAGCCTTTGATCGAGCAATTGCTGACCACGCGCAGAGTGTCCAGATTTTTACCAAAAATGTACGCGGCTGGAAGGCTAAGCCTTTGGATGAGCAGGAAACCCGGATTTTCCGCCAAAGGGCTTCAGAAACAAACATCCGCGTAATTGCCCATAGCGCTTACCTAGTCAATTTGGGAAGTGCCAATGAGGATATTCACAAAAAATCGATTGCCGGCTTTTGCGATGAGCTTGAACGTTGCGTTGCCCTAGGTATACCCTACCTGGTTTTGCACCCCGGCTCCCATCCCGATCTCAAAATCGGCATCCGACAAATTGCTACCAGCCTAGACCAAGGACTTTCTAAAATCCCTGATTCACTTTTTGTACTTTTGGAACCCACTGCCGGCCAAGGCACAAGCATTGGCCATCAATTCGAACACTTGGCTGCTATTATCCACCACAGCCGTTATCCGGAAAAAATAGGAATTTGTCTCGATACCTGTCACCTATTTGCGGCAGGATATGACCTTGCCCATCGTTATAATGAAGTGATGGAAAATTTGAATCGCCAGCTAGGCATAGAACGAGTCAAGGCTTTTCATTTGAATGATAGCAAAAAAGGTTTAGGCAGCCGACTAGATCGGCACGAGGAAATCGGGGAGGGTGCTTTGGGATTGGACACCTTTCGACAGCTTCTCAATGATGGTCGTTTCGAGAACACCGTGGGCGTCCTGGAGACCCCCCGGCCAGAGCACTATCGAAAGACTCTCGACCTACTACGAAGTTTGCGGTAAGGATGACATCGATTTTGTAGCCAAACACGTTTGGCTGCAACGGCACTTCGGATTTTCCGAACGTTCTGGAACTCGGTGTTCGAAAGACGTCTCTTGGGAAAGCACTTGTCGCAAAGAGAAACTCAGAAAAGTATTCGCTGGATGGCTAGCGTAGAAACCCCTATGGATGCACAACTAAGATCATCATCGATGTCCCCGAAGAAGCATATCAATGGCAAACAAGCTGTTACCGCCATTACTAAAAACCAGGACAAAACTCTGGAAAAGCAATCAGATAAGCAACCAGTAGAAGCCGAGGGACCGATATTTGGCTTGGTGTCTCACCTTTCCGTCCGGGAAAGAGTAGCTCGATTACTAAAGGTTGCTCAGGGCAAAAACAAGGCCTTAATAGTCACTCATGACAATCCTGACCCAGATGCCATTGCCTCAGCAGTTGCTTTATCCTGCCTTCTAGAGCAAAAGGCCGGCCTTTCCAGTCGCATTGCTTATGGTGGAATTGTAGGTCGAGCCGAAAACACGGCGATGATTCGAGTTTTACGCTTGCCGGTGGTGCCTATATCGCGGGTCGAACCTGATGAATTCGACTTGCTGGCCATGGTCGACACTCAACCTGCCGCGGGCAATCATCGCTTACCTTCTAATCGTTCTCCCGATATTGTTATCGATCATCACCCTCCCCGAGAAGGACTTCCCACTACTCCGTTTGCCGACGTGGGACGTGATACCGGCGCCACTTGCAGTATCCTAGTGGAGTATCTGCGCAATACAGGGTTGGAACTAAGCTCGCCGGTGGCAACCGCATTGTTTTATGGAATCAAGGCCGATACTCGCGACCTGGGCCGACAGACTTTTCAGGTGGATATCGATAGCTACATTTATCTTCTTCCCAAAGTGGACAAAGATGCCTTGAATCATATTGAACATCCTGCCCTACCAGCCCGTTACTTTCGGCTTTATCATCAAGCAATTGAAAAAGCGAAAGTTCATGGGAATGCCGTGGAAGTTGATTTGGGAGAAATCTATTCGCCAGATATGGTGGCAGAAGTAGCCGAACGTCTTCTATCTCTGGAGGGAATGAAATGGTCACTGGCCTACGGCAGTTACCAAAGGCAGCTTTTTCTCTCTATTCGTACCAGCGACAGACGCATGAATGCAGGGCGATTGATTCGGGAAATTTGTGAAAATCTTGGCGGCTCTTCTGGCGGCCATGGCACCATGGCAGGAGCCCGAATTCCTTTACAAGGAACTCTCGCACAGCAAAAGCAACTAAAGCGCAATCTAATCGCTCGCTTTCTTGATGAGTTTGGAGTAAGCGATCGCGAAGAACAGCCTTTGCTTACTCTGGGGCAGTTGTCTTAGTTGCTTTTAGGAAACCGCCCCCACTCCTCCCCAATATTTTTTCTTGCTAACATGCACATCGATGCGCTTAGCTCGTGCGCTAGAGGTAAATTTATGGACCTAAAAAAGGTTGCACATTTAGATTCAGTTCAAATACAAAAGAATGATGCCCTTATCGTGGTGGACATGCAAAACGATTTCATGCCCCGGGGAGCGCTCGCGGTTGAAAATGGAGATGCTTTTTTAGCTCAAGTTAACGAATTGATGGCTTTGTTTAAAAAAATCGATTCTCCGATCGTATTCACCCAGGACTGGCATCCGCCCGTTCACAAAAGCTTTGCAAGCCAGTATCCAGGAAAGCAACCTTTTGATTTAATAGAAGCATCAGTAATTGGCCCAATATTATGGCCAGACCATGCGGTACAAAAGACCAATGGCGCCGATTTTCACCCTGGCCTGGATACCCAATTCGCGGAAGTAATCATCCGGAAGGGATTTCATAGGCAAATAGACAGCTATTCAGGATTTCTGGAAAACGATCATGTAACCGAAACCGGTTTGGATGGTTATCTTCGCACTCGAAACGTGAAAAGAGTTTTTGTCTGCGGTCTGGCCGCTGATTATTGTGTTTATTTTACCGCAGCCGATGGGGCCGCCAAAGGATATGAGGTTTTTTATCTCAGCGATTTGACAAAGCCTGTTGGGTCGCCACCCAATAGTATGAAAAACGCAATTAACGATATGCACCAAAAAGGCGTTAAGTTTATAAACTTTGCAAGCATTCGAAATCAAAGAACATGATAAATACTGAAAACAAATAGGCTAGCGAATATTTAATGTTTAATTTTACGGCAACTTATATCGACCAGTACGAGCTTGCCATGGGGCAAGCCTATTTTCTAGCCGGTCGAAAAAATGAATCCGCGGTATTCGATTACTTTTTCCGTAAAAATCCATTCGCAGGCGGGTATACCATTTTCGCAGGCTTGCCCGATCTATTAACAGCATTATCAATTTTTCGATTCGATAAAGATGACCTGGCCTTTCTAAAAGCACAGTCTTTTCACCCTGACTATTTGACTTATCTGGCAAAATTTAGATTTACAGGCACAATTTACTCGCCTCCAGAAGGTGATTTGGTATTTCCTACCCGTCCCATTCTGAGGTTAGAGGGAAAACTGATAGAAGCCCAATTTGTTGAAACGTTGCTGCTCAACATTATTAATTTTCAATCACTGATTGCGACTAAAGCCAGCCGCATGCGTCTGGTTGCCAAGAATGCTATCCTCATCGATTTTGGGTTGCGCCGCGCCCATGGAACGGGGGGCTATTACGCCAGCCGTGCCGCGATCATCGGCGGTTTCGATGCGACCAGCAATGCGCGGGCAGCAAGAGATTACCATCTACAGACTTCCGGTACCATGGCGCACTCCTACGTGCAAAGTCACGAAAGTGAAATTGAGGCGTTCCGCAGCTTTGCCACCGCCCGCCCCGATGACTGCGTTCTGCTGGTAGACACTTACAACACCTTACAAAGCGGCGTGCCCAATGCGATTACCGTCGCGAAAGCCATGGAAAAAACCGGCCGCCGATTAAAAGGAATCCGCCTGGACAGCGGAGACTTGGCCTATCTGGCCCGAAAAAGCCGCGCCATGCTTGATGAAGCAGGATTGCACTATGTCAAAATAGCAGCGTCTAACCAGCTTGATGAATATGTTATACGCAGCCTGATGGACCAAAAAGCGCCCATCGATGTGTTCGGAGTGGGGACTAGCCTGGTTACCGGACAGCCTGACGCGGCACTCGACGGCGTGTACAAGTTAGCAAAAATCGGTAATCATTCCGCAATCAAGCTTTCGGAAAACGTTTCGAAGATTACCCTACCCGATAGAAAACAGGTATGGCGCGCCCTAGACCACGATGGTCTCTTTCTGGGAGCAGATGTGGTTGGTCTGGATGACGAAAACAGCCCTGCAAAAATGTACCACCCGCTATTTCCCCATCAATCCTTCACCATCGAACCACATAAAACCGAGCCATTGCTGCATCGGGTAATGGCCAAAGGCAAGGTGGTGTACAGTCAGCCTTCCCTATCGCAAACAGCACAGTACACCCAAGAGCGGCTGGCAATGCTTCCTGCGGAATATAAGCGGTTTGAAAACGCCCATATCTATAAAGTGGGAATTAGCAGAAGACTAAAAACGCTAAGAGATCGTTTGATTGCGCAGCATAAGCAGTCTGTAGATGCCGTTTAAGCTCTTTCGCTAAACTGTTTGGGGTGAAGGGAAATGATTTAGAAATTGTCAAACCAATTTCTAACCGGGGTACGGACGGTCTCATCAAGACGAGAATCATTGTAAGTAGCGCCCACCCTCATTAGCGGATACATCCCCTTACTGGTAGATTTAGGATAACTCATTTGGTTATATATTCCGGGGTATTCACCGGCTTCACCAATAATGGACTGCAAATACCCATCGTTAGCGACTTCAGTAAAGTTCATGATATTTCTTCTATTTTCGTAGTCAGGATCGGGCACTCCACAAGCAGCCGCTAGTCGATTCAATGCCTCATAACGTCGATAATCCTCGACAATCTGCTGCTTGGAAATGAACTGAAACTCTTTTCCGTGCTCCCGGTAGGGAAAAACATAACAACTTGGACCACTTATAATAGCTTCAACATTCCGTCTCTTTCCATCCATTGCAACTGCATACTGCAGTGCCCGCTGACGCGCCGGACCGAGAGAGTTCCAGAACTTAAGCATTTGCGAGTAATAGCAGTTGCCCAACTGCGCTCCGTATATAAAGTTTTTGGCTCTACTAGACTTTCTTGAATCGGCATTTGGTATTTTTCGTTCAGCGTAGCTTACAGCAATCTTTTCATACTCCATCTTTAATAGGTTGGTTAACCTCTCCTTTATGGCAATTTCGTTGTCTTTTCTAAAAACTTCATTATCAGCATGGACCCAGCTGCGAGTTTCCTCGTAAACTCGCTTAAGAGCAGCATTAATACCTTGGTTAATCTTATTACACTTTTGGATCTCTTTTGAATAATCACTAAATTCGCACGGGCGACTCCATACGAGATCTGAAGATGGTTCCTTGTGCTCAATAAGCTTTTGCACTTCTTGATTCAATTGTTCCCCCAGGCTTTGATCTTTAAAAGTATCAATGGTTTTCGATACGAGCCAATGGTATTCCTTATTAACTTCCCTTTCCGCTTGATTACTTAGATCTTGATGAATAGCTCTCTTTCCTGAAGCGACTGCGCTGACTAAGCTCGACGCAGCCCAAAGAACCAAGCCTGGCCAGCCGCAGGCAGCAGCCCCAATTAGGCCCGGTGCGGAACTAGAGGCGACATTAACATAATCTCTATTAGCTCTTTTCCAGTTTTCACGTGTTAACGTTTTTGCAATATAAACTCTTTCTAGCATATCTAATTCATTCTGCTCAAAATGTGTAATCATATCATGTGTTCTTTTGTAATCCAACTTAGTCAAACGTACCAATAAAGCATCGTAATCGACAATAAGCTTAGGTTGGTCTAATTGTGGCTCCAAATAGCGTACGTATTGCTCCTCGCGTCTTAGGCCAGCAACGTGATTATGGATTTCCGCCGTAGTCAATACCTCTTCACAACAACTGGTATATTTTTGAAAATTGGAGGCAGAGTAAATCCAACGGATTCCACTAAGCATATTTGCTACAAAATCAATAACTCCGCGACCACCAGTTATGTAGTATCCGATCATAACAGCCTCTTGCAAGTTTAGAGTAGAAGACATCCGTGCGGTCAAAAACCCGCTGGTCACCGCATCGCGACTCATCAAATTCAGCAAGTAGTAGGCCGGATACCCTGAGCAGTACATTTGATCGATGGCATACCGAATAACAGAGACAAAATGAGGATCTTGATAATCATACGGAGCCGGAATTGAGGTAATATTGAGCATGCTTTGACTACACTCTTTTCGGGTTAGATAATCGCCGGTAATTTTTCCTTGTTTAAGTAACTCAATGTCGTTGGTTAGTTTATCTACAATATACCTCTTAGCGCTTTCTATCTCGCCAGCAGCAGCATTTGAATTTGGCAAAACTGCCCGGTAAAGCTCAATCAAATAATCACGCGCAGAATCAAAAGATTTTTCCTCAGGAGACAACTCGCGGTTATCGTTCAAGGCTCCATTCGATTGCTTAAATGACAATCGCATCCAGGCTTCCTCCATAGCTTCTCGAGCGTTATTAATCTCCTTTCTGAGCGCATTTATATTCCCCTCGGTAACGTTTTTTTTTGTTTTTTCCAGCAATTCGATCTGCTCGTCACAAAACTTTTTATCAGCAACTTCTTTTACCTTTTTTATTTCAGTTTGCAGTAAAGAGACTAACTCTATCTCCTCCTTAGCGCTGAGTTCCCTGGCGCGAGCAATTTTGGAAAGCACAATTTTCTTTTGAAGCCAATCCATTTTGTTAATTATGTCGAGCTGTTCTTGACCGCCGTTTTCAGCCAGTTCCTTAAGTCTATTATCTAACCTTTTTAGATCTTTTGCACTCAAAACAGCCTTTAAATCAGCATAATTCTCTTCGCTAAGAGATGCGTTTTGCGCCAAATGATTGGTAATGGTTTTTCCATTTTTTAATTTGGAGACCAACTGCCCCAAAGGAAAACACGAAGCCTTTACCTCGTGGTCAACAGCTATGTTGTTTTCTACAACATGCGCTTGTTCTCTCTCCAGTAAATCAATATGCTTTTCAACATTGTGCCAACCTATTTTATTTAACTTGAGAATATCTTTAATTTGTTCGCGATCAGCCCCCATAAGAAATAAGAGGGTCGCTCTATCCTCCCTTTTGAGTGAATGAACAGTACGACCATATGCCGATTCGGTTTTGTCTAACGCAGCTCCCAAAGTAGGATTGTTACCAAGACCTTTCAGCTTGCTCAGTCTTGTGAGAGCTCTTTGCGAAATTGGCCCCTGGTTTTCGCTATACTTTTCCAGCACTTTGTTGACAGAAAATTGGAAAGACCAAGACTTATCAAAACACAAAAATTTCATTTTCTCGACATATTCGGCTGCTCGCTTTTGAAAATCACTGCCATTCCAGGCTCGACGGTATTCCCCAGTCAGCATTTTCTGGGCTTCTTTTACTAGAGCAACATTGACTTGACGAGCTAGTACTTTTTTATCCGGGTCAGTTTGAAGATTCGCATAACAAGTCAAAAAGTCTCTGACTTTAATGCGAGCCCAATCTTTTACTGATTGAGACCCATTTTCTCTCAGCCAAGCAAGAATACAATGAATTGCAAATCTATTGGGGTCGTTTCGCTGATCTTGAGGTTCGGGTAGAAAATTTAAAGTAGCATCCAATTCTTGGTTAGCTTTTTTAGGAGTCTTACCATACTTGGCTATAAAAAGCTCAGCTACTTCTGTTCGCATTGCATCAGAATTGACTGGTTCGAGTTGTGCAGCCTGATATCGAGGATTTGCCTGATATTTGTTGGCAATATCTTCGATCATTTTCAAACAATCTGGTCCGCAGGCATTGCTAACGCTGGAAGTCGATGGAACATAAAATGATTTGGTTCCCCACTGCGCTTCTTTTATTTCTCTACAACTCTCGGCGTGCAACAAAGAAAAATTTTTAATGAATGCCGCTTTTTTCGTATCAACGCAGTTTGACTCTAATGTATCGTAAAAAGATATTGTATTTTTATTAAAATCAGTAACAGCAATACTCCAGTGAACATTGTTGTGATTAACAATAAAAAAAGCAGCTTTTTTCCCGGCACACTTGTCGACAATGCTGTCTTTCCATTCTGCGGAATCGATTTTTTGGGATTTTATCAACCACTCCGTGCTTTCAACGTCGATAAATGCACAATCTTTGTACTGCTGGCTAAGGTTCTCCACTTTCAGATCGATGGCGAGCTTCTCAAACATGTTTCCGGTCACCAGCGATTCCCAGGCTTCCCTTCGCTCGGAGTCGATTGCCTGGGCCACACTGGGAAGTTCATTGCTACTAGCTGTCTTAGTGGGAATATTACCGGGATTTCTTACGGTAGGCCGCCAGTCTTCAAAAGAACAAACTTGATCGCTCGCTGGCTGGGTGTCGACGCCGGCCTGCGCCTTCCTCTCTTTGCTCTTGTTAATCCGACTTTGCTTTTTTAGGTCCGCATGTACATCGTTCTTCATCCTAATTCGAGAACCTTTTTTGTATAATGAAGGCAAGCGTATATACATTTTTTTATACCTCAGTCTGTGTTATGTTTCACTAGTCATTGCGGTTACAGGACACATTATCCCCTATATCGATAAATAGTTGCGTTTATTAGTAAATTTACATTTTTTGCAATCGAGCTTCATTCAGAAAGTTATTCACTGAAGAGTGCCAAGTTCTAATGCGAACTGCGTCAAGCGACGAGTCGCAATCCCTCGGAGCGGCTTAAATCTATTGTTTCGGTAATGAATTTCGCAAAGGTAGACTGCTTGGAGTCACTCAAAAGAAAATCCGGGAAGGTATTTCTCAAGGCCATTGCGGTGACCATTTCCGAAGGAGGAATCCCGGGTCTGATGGTTCGAACCCAAGAGCCAAATGAATTCCAAACGAGTTCAGGGAATGCAATGGAGAGGTATTGAAGCAGACCCTGAGCGACGATACCTGCATGGACAAACAAATGGTACGCATTAATCTTTCTGATGACCTGGTTGCGGTAGGATTCTGTTTTGCGATGAAGATATTGCTTCCCTTGGTAGCGCTTTAAAGGTTTCATGTCTTTCATCCAGAAGTGATAAGCATAGGAGCCAATGGTTCGCACAGCCTGCTTAAATCCAACTTCGATTTTGTATCGAAGCCCATAAAGGCGAATAATCTCTATGGGGTCAAGGGAAAGGTCGGTAGACATAAAGATACACATTCCCCTTGCCGGATGAATGACGAGAACAAATCTGACGAGTATACCAACGGGTCTCCATAAAAGATCGATGGAGCGGTATTGGATTGTGATGCTCTGTTCTCCATAAACAGGACTATTTGTTGTTTGCAAAAAATATTTTTCGGACAGCAACGAACGAAGATAAGCCTTTTCTCCATATTTTTTGGGACGACCTCTTTTATTAGGATTTTGGGAAACTGGAGATGGATAATACGCCACGGAATTAATTTTTATCCGTGCAATCAAGTGATTTCCTTGCGAAAGCAGTCCGCAAATTATTTTTCTGCTTGCATAATATGCGTCGGCAACAAAATAGAATGGCTGGGAAATTGCCAAAGAAGAAAGTAATCCGACCATTTTGTCCAGCAGGGTCCTTTGGTCACGATTTGAAAATACAACTCCCTCGTGTATTCTGCTGGCAAGTGGTACAGCGAATACACTCTTGCAGGCAGAAACCAGAAGAGAAACTGATTGGAAAGAATGCCCCATTATGAAAGTTGGTTTAGTGTTCGATTCGGATTCTTGGTGAAGGCACTTTACGGCAGGCATCTTTTTTCCTTCTTTCGGAATCTTTAGGCCGTCGCCCAATAACACAATCCTTCCATTTACACGCAAGACACCAGGGAAGAGGCGCAAAACGATTTTGCACCAAAGTTTTGTCATTTCTTCTAGTTTAATGGCTTTACTATGGAATGAATCCAACAAATAGTCGTAGCATTTCTCTTTTAGGCCGAGCGCTCTAACAATACTCGTCACTCCGAGCATGTCTGTTCGAATGGTCATCCCCGCAACGCAGGTGGCAAACCACAGAAAACTTCTAAGCCGAGAACAGGCAGGACGAAGTTCCCACAATACTTTCCACCACTCAATCCAAAGATACATTTTCTTGCTTTATCCCGTGGTAATAGCCATTATTGACTTCATAGTCATCGACGAATAGTTGTCGATGATGACTGTAATAGAATGTTTTTGGTTCGACCCAAATAAAAAATGTGGAGGATATGTCTATGCCAGATAATGACTTCCTTGAATGGCTTGTTAGTGACCAAGGGCAGCTTTCCGAACAGGCTCTTTTTCAAGTGATGGACTCCCTTGAAAACTGCTCTGTAGACCCGTCCGAAAGAGTCATTATTTGGAATGATGGAAAACGTCTTTCGATTACTCAGACTGCTGAGCGAATTCATTCACAATCCAGTCTACCTGTGCGACAAATTGAATCACACGTTGTTGGCTGGCTTGAGATGCATTATGAGCCACCTGGGCTCAATGAACAGCAAATGGAGCGTTTCGAATCCATGATAGATGCTTGGGTGCAGGACCACGAGGATTCATTGGGCGAGGATTTTACCTAAAAAGAACTCGGTACTCTCCAGTCCTCAGATCGTTCAAAGAAAGAGATTCCATGCCAGTACATATTTAAGGCACGCCGAAATTTGGACAAATTTTGACTTCCAGTCTTACCAACTTTACACAATACTTCTTATCGGACCCTAAACGTGGGTCCCCTGGGGGGAGAAAAATTGAGAAATTCAGCAAATTCTATAAGTTCGATACCCTTAATCGGTTTCTATTGCCTTTGTTCCATTGCGAAACAATCTGTCTCAATTTGGCTGTACTAAAATAAAACTCGCAAAACTGATTTAGAGGAAAAAGGATCAAGGCATACAGAAAGCATAAGCCTCCTATTTCAAGGAGTTATCGTGATTCGGTATGGATTACTCTTTCAAAAAATTGTCGGGCCCCATCGGACTAAACCAAAATCTTTCCCGACCACAATCGATGTAGAAACTCCATAAGCGGCAAGACGAGAATACCATTGCTCAGTTTTCTAGGGCGTTCCTCTAGGCACACCACAATGCGAATTCCTACGCCAGGATGATCAACGGCTATTTGCTCCAATCCCTTGAGGTGCTCAGTGCGAACACGTGACGTAGCTTTCACTTCCACAGCTGCGTCTAGGTCTCCTAGTACGAAATCCACTTCAATGCCGCTCGCTAATCGCCAATAACGGATGTCGTAGTGCAGCTCAGAATACTCAGAATGGGCATGCAGCTCGTGGCAAATCCAGTTCTCAAAAGCCTTGCCAAAAATTTCCTGGCCTGGTTCCAAGTGCCGGCGTTTAGCCAAAAAGTTAACGCATCCTACATCCTTAAAGTAAAATTTGGGGGCATGAATAACTCGTCGCTTTTCACGTTTAGTAAAAGCTGGCACAAAATAACCGAGTAAGGTGTCCACCAAAATTTGATAATGCTCCCGTACA
>JBNKEI010000174.1:0-3314 GCA_050288705.1 Myxococcales bacterium | reverse complement strand
ATTCGAGGACACTCTCCTAGAACCATGGATCGACTTATAAACGCTGTTTCTGAAGCTATGAGAGCAATCGATAAGACCGACATAATAAATTGGGTTCAGCATTGTGGATATACAATCAACGCATGAGAAAAGCGCTATAATGCTGAAAATCAAAGGAGAAAGTAATGCCTGATAATTACACCGGTAAACCCACTGATCTTGCGCCAAGAGAGCCGCCAATTATTACCTGCCCAGTAGATAAAGACCCCCGCACCGCAGAGTCGGTGAATACACCACTGCAAAAAATTGCTGACTATTTGTCCTATATTCAATCATTTGCGGCTTTTCTGGGAGAATCCCGGCCCAATAATGATACTTTAGTATTAAACGGTGCAGTCACTGATACTGCTTCCATTGTACATACCAGCCATAAAGTAACTACTCGAAAACCGATATGGGAATTCGATCCGCAACATAGCGGCGGCTATAAATCACGTCTTTACCTGAATCACCAAGGGGAAATAGAAGCGGCGTTTAATTGTCGATGGGATGGCTCACAATGGCTTCCCGATACCGCGGAAAATGGCTACCAATTTCATAAATTTAGCATGCGTGACGGTAAAATAGCCATTAGTAGTTTTAAACGCGATGGGCAAGGAAACTGGTCAGAAGACGATTGGCATATCTGCGAAATAGGCGCTGGAAATATTGCCTGGCTTGGTAAAATTCTTCATGAAAACGCGAACCCGCCGGCCAATGCCGAGGCTCATAATATATTATGTGCAAAAAACAGCTGTAAGGCTTGGGGTTTAGTTTCCTTTAATAATCATCCAGAAGGAAAGCCCATACTTGAGGATGGATTCAATATTGGGTCTGTTTCTCTAGATGATGTGTATAATCTTCGCATAACGTTTGCAAAAGAATTTGCAAGTGCTAACTATGCACCAATTGTGACTGTTATATCCAAAGGAGTCACCAATTCTCCAGCGTCTATTGGTAATGTTGTTCAATACGAGCCAAATTTTTTTACTGTGAACTTACAGATTGCAAATGCAAACAATAGCTTTAAGGTAACATACTTGCCCCATACATATAAGCTGTTTGCATTTACAGTATTCGGCAGGCAAGTATAATCAGAGGAAAATATGAATATCATTCAATTAATGGAAATCTTTCCTGCGCTTACCATAAACGAGGCAGAAAAAGTGCATCCTCCATTAAGGCAGGCCATGACTGAGGGTAAAATAAACACGCCTCTTCGAATTGCCGCCTTTATCGCCCAAACTGGGCACGAAACCGCGCATTTTAAAACATTTGTGGAGTATGCAACTGGGCGGCAATACGAGAACAGAAAAGATCTAGGTAATGTAATTCCCGGCGACGGTAAGCGCTATAAAGGCAGGGGCGCAATTATGCTTACTGGCCGGGATAACTACCGCGCAGCAGGACAGGCATTGGGAATTGATCTGGAACATTGCCCAGAGCGTGCAGCTAATCTCGATATTTGTTTTCGCGTTGCAGTATGGTTTTGGAATAGCCGGAATTTGAACAAGTGTGCCGACGAGAGCGATTTCGACACTATTACTCGGAGAATTAACGGTGGTTATAACGGCAAAGCTTCGCGAGATGCACTGTATAGGAAAGCTCGGCAGGTTTTGAGAATTGATGAATAATTGTCGTGAATGGTTGGAATTTAATCATAAACAATATTGGAAAGGCAAAACATGAAAAACATAATTGTCGCTGGTCTACTAGCGTTGGCGGGTGCAAGTTTCGCTTGTAGCGCACCGTCGCCTGCTCCTGTGTTACAGGTAAAGAAATCCATCGAAGAAGTACCTCAAAAAGGTGTGGCGGTACCAGTTAAGATTGCTGATGCTAATTCCGGTATTGTTCATAAACGCGCTAGCCCTGCTGGTGCTAATATACCCACTCCCGAAACTAACCTTGCCGGTTTTGCTTCTGCTCTGTTTTCGGCAGCAATGGGGCGAAAATGGGGAACGCTTAGTGCGCTGGGATTAATTGGCTTAGTGTGGGTATTGCGAAAATGGGGATCGGCGAAAATTCCATTTCTAAAAACCGACCGAGGTGGCGCGATATTAAGCTTGGTTTCCGGAATTGGGCTAGCCGTGGCCGCTGCATCAACTGCCCCTGGAACACATTCGTTTGGCGAAGTCGCGGGAACGGGATTGCTTAGTGCTATTACTGCCAGTGGCACCTATTCTTTAATTCGTAAACTGCTGTTTCCCTCGGAATCCGCATTTATACCGTCAAGGAAACAAGTATCCATTCCCAAGACCCACCATTTCTGTATGTAAAACAATCATTCAACAAAAACGAATTCCCACCGCCCCGGTTTGAGCCGGGGCTTTTTTATTTGATACACCTATTCGTTATCGTCCTCGAAGCATATCTAATGCATCCACCATTGCAAAGGAACACTCGGAGCTAAGCGCTTCATCCAAAATAGCACCATACGATGCCGCCGCCGCACGCCTTTGTTCCATATGCGCAGCCGAATCGAAAACACTATCCAGGTCGCCAGAGGCAATGGAGGTCCTCAGTCCAAGCAGAGCATGAACCAGTTCCTCTCGCCTCTGGTTTAGGATATTTTCTCGAACGCCATCCATCCAGCGCTGCCTAAGCTGCTCACTAATTGCTTTAGTGACGGCGTCGCCAAGTATCATCAAACCGTCACGAGAAACCGTCAAGCACAGGCCCATTTGCATGGTTCCGTCTTTGGTTTCCCAGCACTGAAAGGACTGCCCAAAACCCAAACTGGCGTTTACGAGCGCACTATCGCCTTTAGCGCTTTTTGGCGCGCCGGCAATAACCGTTTTTTGGTCATCCATAGTTATCCCTCACTGACAGTCAGGGGAACTACAGACGAATTCGATGGAATTATTGACGATACACTGATATCAAATAGGCTTTTGGTTCTTCGGTAAGCCATCGTTGCCTCTCACTCAGGCGCGGTGGTCAGAGGGGCAAGGGTGTTTGCCGCACCTTTTGCTCCTCGCTAATTTCCGCTTGCCGCACATTCAAACGGAAACGAAAAACGAACGTAGTATGCGAATCTGCACACGTCAAGTCTATTACGCGAGAATTTATTCGTCTGAATCTTGTAGGTTTTCAATAGCCTTTCTAAGGCGGGAAACTTTCTGCCTCATTACCTGCATTTGATGGGACATTTTATCGAGTCGATTTTGAAGCTGCTGAAACTGGGTATTTGCGTTTGTATTTACATTGTTGCTACTTGAGTCACCGGTGTCCGTTATTTCGGTCAGAGTTGTATTCCTAGAGAGGGATTTTGCTTCCATCTTTTTTTCTCCAAACAT
>JBNKEI010000173.1:0-20076 GCA_050288705.1 Myxococcales bacterium | reverse complement strand
CTTAGCGAACTAACCTTGTCGAACAACCAACTAACCGCGCTGCCCAATTCTTTCGGCAACCTTACTGGGCTTAACGCGCTAATCTTGTCGAACAACCAACTAACCGCGCTGCCCAATTCCTTCGGCAACCTTACTGGGCTTGGCAAACTAACCTTGTCGAACAACCAACTAACCGCGCTGCCCAATTCTTTCGGCAATCTTACTGAGCTTCGCGGGCTAAACTTGAACGACAACCAACTGACCGACCTTCCCGATTCCTTCAGCAATCTTACTGGGCTTCGCGCGCTATACTTGTTCGGCAACCAACTAACCGCACTGCCACAGGGTATCTTTCGGTTGCCTCAAGAAACACAAATAAACCTTGAGCAAAATCCCTTATCTCAGCAGACAATTGCTGCACTGACCCAACGAACCGGTGGACCACAGATTAGTTTTTCCATTGTCGAAACTCCTGCCGCCCAGACATCCAGAAGCAGGAGTAGTAGCTTTGAAAACGCTATTAGGCATTATTGCAGCAATATCAGCCCGGAATATCTGCGAATTCTGCAAGGCACCGAAAATGCCGCCTATTTCGGTCAGCTCCTTAGTCGCCTGGACGGCACAACCGGCCCTTTGGCCTCGGCGGACGCATCTTTGCCGGGATTTGCGGACCGAGTTGCTGCCGTTATCAGAACGCTTGCCGAGGTTGATAGCGCTGAGCTGCGCGCCAATTGTTATTTACAGGCACAACACGGCCTGGAAACATGCTCCGACCGGGTCGCTATAACCTTTTCCGACATCGAGGTAGCTTGCAAGTCGCATAGGATTTTGCAAGCCGGCGGTGGCCATGCTCAGATGGCGCCTCTGCTCAGGGGGATGTTCCGCCTCAATACACTAGATGCTTTTGCCCGCAGCGATATTAAAAAACGGCGGGTGGTCGATGAAATTGAAGTTCTTCTGGCCTACCGAGTTGGATTGAAAAACGAACTGGAGCTACCGTGCGAAACCAGCGCTATGCTTTATAACGCAATTTCGGGTGTTAACCAGGCCGCGCTCGACCACGCCAAGGCACATGTATTGGCCGCCGAAAGTGCTAACAACAGCGCCGCGCTGGTCGAGTTTGCTATTGAGCAGCCGTTCTGGAACACGTATATAGAGAAAAACCAGCGCTTTCAAAAACAGAAGCAAGACATCGAGGCGGTTTTTCAAATGGTGGGCGAAGAACTCGAAGAACGCGCCGAAACAATGCCGGGAAATGAATATATGCAGGAATACAACAGGTTGGCCGCCAACAGAGAAGCTATGCTAAGAGATATGCAACGCGAATATACCAGCGAAATACTTAGCCGTTTCTAGTTTGCACTTGTTTTTAACGCCCATTTTACTTCCAATTCGTACTGCCAGGATGGTTCACATAATTAGTTGCGCCATTTTTTAAGGAGCAAGAATGTTTTCTAAAATTCGTGATAACCAAAGATACAAAGTCCAATATAATTTCGCGAACACTTCTAACATCCAGCAAAGATCAGCACAAAATAGCCGGTTACCTAGACCAAGTAACGTTAATGTCAACCACGAATCGACAAGTGGTCATATTAATTCGCAAAATTGTGATGTGTTTAATAACACGGTAGATGGGCGAAATAATGGGAACCTGGCAATTGCAGACTCTGGCCATGGGTCAAATAGAATGTTGGCTGGTTCCTTCAATATATTTTCGAAAAAACGAATTAGGCGGTCACAAATAAAGCGTGCCTTAATTACTTGGGCGAAAAATTTCGAGCCAGGTGAAAACAGATATGCGGTAAGAGATAGAATTCTTGAGTGTATTCAAAAACGTGACACCGTCCTTAATTTAGCCAATCTCAATGTGAAAAGCCTCCCCGCAGAAATCGGCTACCTTGCCGGGCTTAGCGAGCTAAACCTGTCAGGCAACCGGCTAACCGCACTGCCTGATTCCTTCGGTAACATTGCTGGGCTTAGCGAGCTAAACTTGTCGGGCAACCAACTGACCGCTCTGCCCGATTCCTTCGGCAACCTTACTGGGCTTAGCGACCTAAACTTATCGGGCAACAAACTGACTGCGCTGCCCGACTCTTTCGGCAACCTTACTGGGGTTGGCCGGCTAAAGCTGAACTTGTCGGGCAACCGACTAACCGCGCTGCCTAATTCCTTCGGCAATCTTACTGAGCTTAACGATTTAAACTTGTCGAACAACCGATTGACTGCGCTGCCCAATTCCTTTGGCAACCTTAGCGAGCTTGGCCGGCTTGATTTGTCAGACAACCAACTCACCATGCTGCCCGATTCCTTTGCCAACCTTACTCGGCTTAGCTATTTATACTGGAATAGAAGCCAATTCACCGCGCTGCCCGATTTCATCGGTAACCTTACTGGGCTTCACACGCTATGCTTGGAAAACAACCAACTAACCGCGTTGCCCGAGTCTTTTAGCAACCTTACTGGACTTAACAGGCTTCACTTGTCGAACAACCAACTAACCGCGGTGCCAGATTTCATCGGCAATCTTACTCGACTTCACACGCTGCGCTTGGAAAACAATCAACTATCAAGGCTGCCCAACTCCTTGGGCAACCTTACTGAGCTTCGTACGCTACGCTTGGATAGCAACCAACTAACTGTACTGCCCAACTCCTTCGGTAACCTTATTTGGCTTAGCACGCTACACTTGGATAGTAACCAACTGACCGCACTGCCCGATTCCTTCAATAACCTTACTGCGCTTCACAGGCTATACTTATCGAGAAACCAACTGACCGCGCTGCCACCGGGTATATTTCATTTGCCTCAAGAAACAGAAGTAAACCTGGAGCAAAATCCCTTATCTCCGCAGACATTGATTGCAATGACCCAACCACGGAACCATGGACCACGGATTTATTTTTCCGTTGCCGAAGCTCCTGCCGCTCAGACACAGGGAAGCGGGAGCAGAAGCTTTGAAGATGCTATTAGACGTTATTGCAGCAATATCAGTACGGAATATCTGCGAATTCTGCAAGGTACCGAAGGTGCCGACTACTTCGGTCAACTCCTTGATCGCCTAGACGGCACGACCGGCCCTATGGCCACGGCGGAAGCTTCTTTGCCGGGGTTTGCAGATAGGGTTGCTGCCGTTATAAGAACGTTGGCCAAAGTTAACAGCGCTCAATTGCGCGCCAGTTGTTATTTGCAGGCGCAAGAAGGCCTGGAAACATGCTCCGACCGGGTGGCTATAACCTTTTCCGACATCGAGATAGCCTGCAAGTCGCATAGGATTTTGCAAGCCGGCGGTGGCCATGCTCAGATGGCGCATCTGCTCAGGGGAATGTTCCGCCTCAGTACACTAGATGCTTTTGCCCGCAATGATATTGCCACCCGACGGGGCGTCGATGAAATCGAGGTTTTTCTGGCCTACAGGGTGGGATTGAAAAATGAACTGGAGCTGCCCTGCGAAACTAGCGCCATGAATCATAACGAATTTTCGGGCGTTGCCCAGGCCGCGCTCGACCGCGCCAGGACACATGTACTAGCCGCCGAACGTGCCAACAACAGTGCCGCGCTGGTCGAGTTTGCTATTGAGCAGCCGTTCTGGAACACGCATTTGGAAAAAAACCAGGGCTTTCAAAAACAGAAGCAAGACATCGAGGCGGTTTTTCAAATGGTGGGCGAAGAACTCGAAGAACGCGCCCAAGCAATGTCGGGGAAAGAATACGTGCAGAAATACAACACGTTGGCCGCCAACAGAGACGCTATGCTAAGGGATATACAACGCGAATATACCCGCGAAATACTTCACCGTTTTTAGTTTGCACGTGGCTTTCGTCGGCCAAAATAAGTTTGGTTATGACCTTTTTAGGGAATAAGAATGTTTAATAGAATTCTCGGTATTCATAATAAACAAAGTCACACTATCCGACATGATATCGCGAGCACCTCTAATAGCCAGCAAGAGTCAGAACTGAGAAACAACGAGATACCTGGACCAAATAACGTTAATGTCAACAATGAATCAACGAGTCATAACAATTTGCAACATCGAGATACCTTTAATACTGCAAATGGGAACAATGGAAACCTGCTAGTTGAGGACACTCGCCATGGGTCAAATAGTATGCTGGCCGGTTCGTTTAACATATTTTTTAGAAAACGAATTAGTCAAACACAAATGAATCACGCCTTGAATATTTGGGAGAATAATATCAATCGGAATGAAAATAGATCTACGGCAAAAGACAGAATTCTTGAATGTTTTCAGCAACGTGACACCGTCCTTAGTCTGGTCAATCTCAATTTGAAAAGCCTCCCAGAAGAAATCGGCAACCTTACCTGGCTTAGCGAGCTAAACTTGAGTAGCAACCAACTGACCGAGGTGCCCAATTCCCTCGGCAACCTTACTCGGCTTTCCAAGCTACACTTGAATAACAACCAACTAACCGAGCTACCCGGTTTCATCGGCAATCTTACGGGGCTTCGCACGCTAAAATTGGGCAACAACCAGCTAACCGAGCTACCTGGTTTCATCGGCAGTCTTATTGGACTTCGCTGGCTAGACTTGTCGAGCAATCGACTGATTGCGCTGCCCGATTTCATCAGCAACCTTAATGGGCTCCACACGCTAAACTTGGAAAACAACCAACTAGCAGCATTACCCGACTCCCTTAGTAACCTTAGTGGACTTCGCTCGCTAAAACTCGATAACAACCAACTAACCGTACTGCCCGATTTCATCCGCAACCTTACGGGGCTTCGCTGGCTAGGCTTGTCAAACAACCAACTGATTGCGCTGCCCGATTTCATCGGCAACCTTACTGAGCTTCGCGCGCTATGTTTGGATAACAACCAACTGACCTCGCTGCCACAGAGTATATTTCGATTGCCTCAAGCAACGCGAATAAACCTCAATCGAAATCCTTTGTCTCAGCAGACAATGGTTGCACTGACTCAACGAGCCGATGGACCACAGATAAGTTTTTCCATTATCGAAGCTCCTTCCGCCCAGACACACAGAAGCAGGAGCTTTGAAGACGCTATTAGGCATTATTGCAGCGGTATCAGTCCGGAACGCCTTCAGAATTTGCGAGGTACCGAAAATGCCGACTGTTTCGGTCAACTCATTAATCGCCTGGATGGCACAGCGGGCTATAGCGCCACGGCGGAAGCATCTTTGCCGGGATTTACAGACAGGGTTGCTGCCGTTATTAGAACGCTAGCCGAAGTTGATAGCGCTGAATTGCGCGCCAATTGTTATTTGCAGGCGCAGCAGGGCCTGGAAACGTGCTCTGACCGGGTGACTATAACTTTTTCTGACATCGAGATAGCCTGCAAGTCGCATAGGATTTTGCAAGCCGGCGGCGGCCATGATCAGATGATGCATCTGCTCAGAGGAGTGTTCCGCCTCAGTACACTTGATGCTTTTGCCCGCAGCGATATTGCCACCCGGCGGGGCGTCGATGAAATTGAAGTCATTCTGGCCTACCGGGTGGGATTGAAAAACGAACTGGAGCTGCCCTGCGAAACTGTCGCCATGCGTTATAACGCAATTTCGGGTGTTAACCGGGCCGCGCTCGACCGCGCCAAGGCACACGTGCTCACCATCGAAAGAGCCGACAACAGCGCCGCGCTGGTTAACTTTGCCATCGAGCAGCCATTCTGGAATACCTATTTGGAGAAAAACCAGCGGTTTCAAAAACATAAGCAAGACATCGAGGCGGTTTTTCAAAGATCGAGCGAGGAACTCGAAGAACGCGCCCAAACAATCTCGGGAAAAGAATATGTACAGGAATACAATACGTTGGCCGCCAACAGAGACGCTATGCTAAGGGAAATACAACGCGAATATACCCGCGAAATATTCCGCTCATAGTAAAGAAAGCAAACTCCTAACATTCGACAAAATATCGGGTGCGAGCGTCTGAAACGCTCTACGAAGGTCTCCTGTTTTACCTAACGGAGAAATGGCCCTATCCCCCTATCCAATGGTAAATACATCTTCAAGAGAAGATGCAGTCACTGCTTGATCTAGCCATTTTTCTAGCTGCTCACTGTCTTCTGGCTTGATAGAGACAATTTGTTCCCGAATCCAAACTGGAACAAGGCCGAACCGACGTTCCAAGACTCGTAAAAGGCTTTTGGCTTTCCCCTGAACAATTCCTTGACTTATCCCTTGACTTATCCCCTCTTCCCTAGCTGCTGACATCTCTATCTCATAAGTATCTAGAGCGCGTCTTCGCACCTCGGCAATTTGACACCATTCAGATTGGCTCGAAATCCTTTCCAACGCCTCTTTTGCCTCGTGCATTACTGAATCCTCCATAGCCAGCTGCTCAAATTCTACTTCTTCTTTACTGGAAAGAAAACGCACCCAACGCCTAAGCGCTAGAGAAATCTGCTCACCCCTTCCTTCCGCACGTGCAAACTTAGGAAGTTCTAAAATATGTATTTCTAAATCTTCTGTTAGTCGAAAATGCGTTGTTTTTTCTAATACCTGAAAAATATTATGCATTCCAGTATCATTGGACAATTCGTCGTTCAGCCATACCACACTAACGGTAGGACTCAAGGAAGCATAATGGTTTCCACGCCTTAGATCTCCAGAGTAGAGGCGTGCCCAGTAATAAAGAACTCGCCTACGAAATCCTATGCGTAAGGTGCTCTCCATTTCCACATCCAAGTGCACGCCATTCTCCAAGTCCACTCGGATATCGAGTACAATTCCTTTATCGGTTGCGACCTCTTTGGGAGGCTCGGGATTTAATACTTTTAGGTGCCGAATAGGCGCATTTGGCTCCAGTACCGCGGTTAGCATGGCCTTTAAAAGTCCCTCATTTTCTGGCCGAGTAAACAATATCTTGAATACTACATCTAGTTTTGGATCGAGCAGTTCTCTGTTCTTCATTTTATTCCTCACGCCACTAATCAAAATACCCATGCAGATAATAATTTCCGCTACAAATATCGCGAAAAATCCAACACCCGCCTACCCCTACTACTAACGTACGAAAATAGTCTCGAAAAAATCCCCCATCGGTTTGCCACCATTCTCCTTGTAAACGCTCGGGACCGCGTACCGAAGCTGCTACATGACGTCTACTTCCAATTCGTACTGCGGTTATACGTCCAGAAGACGAGGTTTCTACTTTTAGTGGTTTGGGGGAAGATAAAAGGCGCGTGGGACGAATTCCTTTGGTACATAATACGTTTTCTTCCTTGTTTTCTTTTTTTGCAAATAAACAGCCTTGTTCTTCTCTAGGTAATAATTCTGGTCTTGCCAATTTTTTATGGCGACTTTTGGCTTTTGATTCTTTGGAGGAAAGAGTTTTATCTGGTCTAAACGGAATTTTTTCCCACGCTCTTTCTGGCCGATGTACATCTACGGGACTGGCTGAAAATAATGCTTCCTCTCCCTGTACGGCTTGTAGGCGAGACAATACTGTTTCTAACGCTTTTTCGATTTGTGGCGTACTTTCTAAAGAAAGTTGTACCTGTTCCCCAGGCCCGGTTTCCAATGCTTCTACTTTTATGGCGACTATTGGGGCGGTTACCTGCATCTGGTTTAATTGTTCTTGAAATAAATGCATTAGTAAACTGGAAGAACGAGTTGGCTTAGCTAAGGGAAGAACTATTTTAGCTTCTTTATTTCCTTCCAGCTCAAAAGCGATTTCTAACTTAGTTAAAGCCAACCCTCTTGCTAATAGACGAGTTATAAGCCGATCAACTACTGTTTTAAGTGCAGCAAGCACTGGTTCTAATGATTCTGCTGGCCATTCTAGAAACATCGACTCGGTTAAAAGGGGCGAAGAATGCAAGGGAATTAAGGGTCGAGGGTCTTCTCCTCGCGCTAATCGTTGCATAAGCATTCCTTCTTTTCCAAAACGAACTCCTACTCCAGAAGTAGGCAAAGCAGCTAAGTCTCCCAGTGTTTTTAACCCTAGAGCAGTCCAAGACCATAAAAGCTCTTCGGAAGCAGGAAGCACCGCTAAAGAAAGGGGAGCCAATAGAGATGCGGCTGCTCCTTCTATTCGTTCTATTCGTTGCGGCCGCGGGCAATGCATTGCCAAAGCCATAGCGGTGAATTTGTTGTCCGCTATTACCATTTGTGCTCGATATCCCCATTGGTGACAGCGCTCGGAAAGGGCTTTTAATAACCCCTCTTCCCCTATTTTGCTTTTGCCCCAAAGATTACTGGAGCTTGCATCAGCAAAAATTCCTTCTGCGCCGCTCAACTCTACCGCCGGACTAATTTCCAGTAATGATTCCGCCAACTCTTTCAGTGCTCGCAAATCAGAAACTGGATCGTCTTTGAGCAACCGAAGCCCTGGACAGACTGCTTTGGCCTGAGTTGCGGTGCTTCCTACGGTTACTCCAGAAATTAACGCACTTCGCGAAACCGCAATTAGGCGATCGCTGTTCTCTTGAGAACGAAATACCCCTACCGGCCGATGAGCCAAGGAAGCGTCTTCGCGTAACCGACGCTGAATAAGAAACCTTGGCAAATAAATCCCTATTATCCTCGACTTAGACTCTTTCACTTGCTCACCTCGCTTCAATAGGCAATAGGCAATCATCAACCCCAATTCGCCGGGTGCAATTGGCCAAAACTTACTGAACTTTAGTTCAGTGAGCAACTTGTTTTTTCTAACTAGAAATCTACTTTTCCGATCACTCGACTGCCCGGAGGACCCATGCGGCTGCGTTCTACCAAAAGCGATACTTCGGTTTCTTGAGTACGCTCTACCGCAATACGGAAAGAAGAATCCAAACCACTAGGCGTATTGCACAAAAGTATCACCGCGGTATTTCCCGCTTCCGCCGCTTCCAAAAGCCGACGGCTAGGAGGCCCTGGTAGTTTATTACAGGGAGAGATTTCCGCAGCCACCACTGCGAAAGCCTGGGAACGCGCCAACATACTAGTAATTCGTAAACTGGCCCCGGATTCGCCAGATTCGCAGGGATACACTATCAACAACCGGGAAAGCTCTACCCCCAAGGCTTGTATTGCCGGAGGGTAAAGTTCGCCGGAAGAATCTACATAGGCAACCAAACGACCTGCTTTGGTCTGCTTACCCATGGCCATAAAAGCCAAGGTGGTCTTTCCAGAGGCTGGGGTTCCGGTAAGTTCTACTATCCGCCCTGCCGGGAACCCCCCTCCAGGCAATAAATTGTCTAGGGGAGCAAAACCAGAAGGTGCTACTGGTCGCCAGGAAGACGACTTCTCTCGACGACGAATTTCTTCTCTTAATTGACTAATAAGCTGCTGAGTCTTTGCCCGATCCACTGACACCGCCTTTGCTCTATTTTAACTGAACAAACATTCAGCGGCAACGCGGTCCACATCATCTAGCTTTCAAAGCCAGGCGATATAGCAGGCGGACGCGACTCCTCATAAAAGAACAAGGAGTCGTTTTTTGTTTTGTTGTTTTTTATGCCTTTTCGGCAGAGCCTAAAACATTGGTGTTCTTAGAAATAATGAGCTTCTTCAACTCGTCACGGGTAGGTCCCAAATATTTGCGCGGGTCAAACTCGGAAGGGTTTTCAGCGAAAATCTTCCGAATTATTGCGGTGATAACCAAACGGCCGTCGCTGTCGATATTAATCTTACATACCGCCGATTTAGCTGCCCGCCGTAGCTGCTCTTCGGGAACTCCTACTGCATTGTCGAGCTTGCCTCCATACTGATTGATCATAGCGACGTACTCGGGAATTACTGAAGATGCTCCGTGCAGAACAATGGGGAACCCGGGAAGACGCTTTTCGATTTCTTCTAGTATGTCAAAGCGCAAGGGAGGAACGGTCTCGCCTGGTTTCAGTTTAAATTTGTAGGCACCGTGCGAAGTTCCAATGGAAATAGCTAGCGAATCAACCCCAGTCTTCTTTACAAATTCTTCGACTTCGTTGGGATCGGTGTAATGCGAATGTTCGGACTGGACTTCGTCTTCGATTCCCGCCAATACCCCCAGTTCGCCCTCTACGGTTACTCCATTCGCATGGGCGTACTCCACTACCTTGCTGGTAAGCTCTACATTTTTTTCAAACGGGTGATGCGAACCGTCGATCATTACCGAGGAAAAACCCGAATCAACACATGACTTGCAAAGCTCAAAAGTGTCGCCGTGGTCTAAATGCAAAGCAATGGGGATTTCGCTTTTTAGATCTTTGCGGCACATTTCTACCGCGCCCTGCGCCATGTAACGAAGCAAGGTTTGGTTGGCATATTTGCGAGCACCACTGGAAACTTGAAGAATTACTGGAGAGTTGCTCTGGGCACATCCTCCAATGATAGCCTGAAGCTGCTCCATGTTGTTGAAATTGTAGGCGGGAATCGCATATCCGCCAGCCATTGCCTTTTTAAACATCTCTTTAGTGTTTACTAATCCCAACTCTTCATACAGATGCTTTGCCATTCTTTAGGTCTCCTACAATCAGGGTGTCATCCAAAACATCATCCACTACTCACAGTAGTGTTCATTGGCTTCCATACTTGAATACTTCATCTTTGGATAGCAGTGAATAGCAGTTCGGTCATATTTGCGACTCACGTGCTCACACTCCTTTGGTATTTGCCGAGTATCCGCCCACGATATAGCCGCACTCTTTGCGCAATAACCCGCGCATATAGTTTTTTGCCAGTTCATTCATCGAGCGAACATCTGCTTCTTCGTACGGGAAACTCGGCGACTTTTTCTGTTTTGCCCGATGTTTTTCTAGATAGTCATCAAGGGAAGAGATCACTCTCGCCGGGTTTCCTGCCGCTACTGTGTAGGAAGGTACAGAACGAGTAACCACCGAACCAGCGCCGATTATGGTTTGGGGACCAATTTCTACTCCAGGCAAAATAACCGATCGTGCTCCAACATGGCACGAGTTGTGAATAATTACTCGCCCTATGCGGGTGGCATCTAAAAACTGGTTAGCCAAAGCATCATGCGCCAAAATACAGCAACCCTCGCCAAAACCACACCAATCTCCGATGGAGATCAAATGGCAATGCGAGGTGTCAATCCATACCGAAGGGGGCAGATTTACATTCGCTCCTAAATGCATTCCTAGGTTACGCAACGCTCTAAATCGACTCCAACAGCGTACTTTTGAATACTTCTTTAAAACCCCCTGGACCACTCTAGCTATTCCCGGTTCCCAAAAGGTATTAGTAACGGTATTGTTCTTTTTCGCGCTCACTCTAACAACTTAGGACTGGATGCCTAAAAAATGGAGTCTACCCCGCCAGATTTCACTTCCCCAATTCGCGCGCGCCATCGTAATGATTTTTCGCTTGGCTTTGTATTGCAAACCCTTTTGGTAGGCAAATGGGTAACTAAAGAACAGGCTAACGAAGTAAGCACCAAAGAAAGCTCGATTAGGGCAAAAATTGCTCGCGATAACAGTCTTAAGGGGATGCGTTATGAAGTTTCTCCAATAGAAATTATTTGTGATTTTCGTTTTCCTCTTCCGGGAAAGCCTGGACTGTTTCTTGATGAAGATAAAATTTGCGAGATTTGTGCTTCCCAAATACCAGCTCGATACAAAAAAGTAGACCCTCTGACTTTAGATATGACGTTGGTAACTAGGACTTTTTCTCGCCCCTATGCTCTACGCCACGCAGTTCTTCCTTTAGAAAAAAAGGCTGGTTCTCTATGGGTTGCAGTAAGCAATCCTTTCGATCAAGAATTATTTGATAATTTGCGTACGTTAGTTGGCCTTCCCATTGAAATAGTTTTGTCATCTAAATCGGAAATTATTAAAGCTTTAGAGCATGTTTACGGGTTCAAACGCAGCGTTGCCGCTGCCGCTCACGAACATCAGGGATCAAAAACCAACCTGTCGAGCTTTGAGCAGCTGGTGAGACTTTCTACTCGCGGCGAGCTTGACGCCAATGATAAACCAATAGTTGCGGCTGTCGAATATTTATTGCGTTATGCATTTAATCAACGAGCTAGCGATATTCATATTGAACCCAAAAGAAATGAAACACTAGTACGTATGCGAATTGATGGTATTTTACATTCGGTACATACTGTTCCAGTAAATGTTCATTCCCCGATTATTGCCCGCATTAAAACGTTAGCGCGTATGGATATTGCGGAAAAGCGTCGCTGCCAAGATGGTAGAATCAAAACCGATCGCGACGGAAGAGAAATAGAACTACGTATATCTACTATTCCTACTGCATTTGGAGAAAAAGCGGTTCTGCGAATATTTGATCCTGAAATATTGGTTCAAGATTTAACTCAATTAGGATTCATGCCCGAAGAGCTAAGCCTTTTTGAAACCTGGATAAGTCGTCCCCATGGTCTTATATTAGTTACCGGCCCTACTGGAAGCGGAAAAACAACTACTATTTATTCGGCGCTAAGAATGCTGGCTGGTCCCGATGTTAACGTGACCACTATTGAAGACCCGATTGAGATGATTGACGATAATTTTAATCAAATTCAGGTGCAACCTAAAATTGACTTAGATTTTTCCGAAGCAATGCGTCATATTCTGCGTCAAGATCCCGACATTATTATGGTGGGAGAAATCCGCGATCCAGAAACCGCGAAACATGCTATTCAAGCAGCGCTTACCGGGCATCTGGTTCTTTCTACTCTGCATACCAATAATGCGTGCGACGCAGTTATGCGACTAATTGATTTGGGAGTGGAAAGATTTTTATTGATTAGCTCTTTGATTGGCGTCATGGCGCAACGACTGGTGCGGGTTAATTGTCCTCACTGTTCGCAAAGCTTTACCCCCGCCACTGATCAAGTTGCCGCAATTAAGGTTTGCCTTCCGTTACTTCCCGATGGAACACATTTTCAAAAAGGAACCGGGTGTCCACAATGCCGGAACACCGGTTATCTAGGAAGAACCGGAATTTTTGAATTACTCGATGCTAATGAAAAAATAAAAAACTTGGTTCTTTCTCAAGCTGATTCTTCCGAGCTAATGGCCAATGCGAGAAAATTGGGGATGAGAACTTTGCGCGAATCAGGGGCTCTCAAAGCAGTAATGGGCATTACCACTCTGGAAGAAATTCTGAGAACGAGTTAAGAGGTGGACATCCCGTCCCGACAGAGGACGCAATATTTAGTATAAATCAATAGGAGCAATGTCTGGCAATGTATCATAATGAAACGAAAAGACCGGCCCGCTCCTAAACGCTGCCCTAAAGCTCGCAATCCGGGAAGGGCCAGGACTTCCAAAGGAGAGAAGGATGAACCTGAGAAGATCAATCCCGTTGATGGCGACCACATTCCTGTTCTTGGGATGCGCCACAGACATGTCGGAGAACTTCGAGATCGACACTAATTCGAGCGCAATAACTTCCAATCAGACTGGCACCCACGGTGGCTACTACTACTCATTTTGGACCGAAGGCAGCGGGTCGGTCAACTTCGACTTGGGACCTGATGGCAATTACAGCAGCTCATGGACGAATGCTGGGAACTGGGTTGGCGGCAAGGGCTGGAATCCCGGTGGACGCAGAACTGTAACCTACTCAGGCACCTTCAATCCTTCCGGCAATGCCTATTTGGCTCTCTACGGATGGACGACGAACCCGCTCGTTGAGTATTACGTAGTTGATAACTGGGGCACCTACAGACCTACGGGAACGTTTAAGGGCACGGTTACCAGCGATGGAGGCACCTACGATATCTATCAGACGACACGAATCAACCAACCATCCATCATAGGCATTACAACCTTCAATCAGTACTGGAGTGTCCGACAGTCGAAGAGAACGGGCGGCACTATCACTACTGGTAATCATTTTGACGCCTGGTCACGCGCTGGAATGAATCTGGGTACTCATAACTACATGATCATGGCAACGGAGGGATACCAAAGCAGCGGGAATTCCAATATCACGGTAGGCTCCAGCGGCGGTGGTTCTGACTCCAGCGATGCTGTATCGATCAATGCGGGCGGCTCGGCGTCAGGGGGCTTCGTCGCCGATGGCAACTACTCAGGCGGCAGCATCTATTCTACCACCAACGCGATCGATGCTTCGCTCCTCACCAACGCGGCCCCGCCACCCCAAGCGCTCTTACAGACCGAGCGATACGGAGAGTTTAGCTACACCATCCCGAACCTCAACCCGGGCAGCGCGCAGACGGTGTCGCTCTACTTTGCGGAGATCTACTGGACCGCCCCAGACAAGCGCAAATTCAACGTGGCTATTAATGACACGACGGTGCTGAGCGGGTTCGACATCTTCGCGGTGGCGGGAGGCCCAAACAAAGCTGTCGTCCAGACGTTTCACACCACGGCAAACTCGAGTGGTCAAGTGGTGATCAAGTTTACCCGCAATGGCCCGGATCAGCCGAAGGTATCAGGCATTACGGTCGTCCCCGAATCCAGTAGCGCCGGAAACTACACCCTGACCGTGAGCAAGTCTGGCACTGGAAACGGGAACATCATTTCCAGTCCAGCCAGCATAAACTGCGGCACGACCTGCAGCACCAGCTTTAGCAGCAATTCCTCCGTGACCTTGACTGCCACCCCGGCTAGCGGCTCCACCTTCGCCGGCTGGAGCGGCGCGTGCACCGGCACTGGGACCTGCACCACTTCGATGACCGCGGCCCGATCGGTTACCGCTACTTTCTCGGCGGGCACAACCTGCCCTCTTCCTTCGACGTTTAGATGGACCTCGACTGGCCCCCTTGCGAATCCAAAATCGGGCTGGGTCTCGCTCAAGGATTTCACCAATGTCGTCTACAACGGCAAGCACCTTGTCTACATGACCACACACGACAACGGAACAACCTGGGGCTCAGCATACTTCAGCTTCGACAATTGGTCGCAGGCGGCTACAGCCACCCAGATCGCGATGCCTAGATCCACGGCCGCGCCGACGCTCTTATACTTTGCCCCAAAGAAGATTTGGGTGCTCGCCTTCCAATGGGGCGCGACCGCCTTCAGGTATATGACCTCGACCGATCCCACCAACCCATCGAGTTGGTCTGACGAGAAATCGCTCTTCTCTGGAGACATCTCTGACTCAAGTACGGGGCCCATCGATCAAACAGTGATCTGTGACAGCCAGAACTGCCATCTGTTCTTCGCTGGCGACAATGGAAAAATCTATCGGTCGGACATGCCGATTGGAAGCTTCCCGAACACCTTTGGCGCTGCAACTACCGTCATGAGCGATAGCAGGAATAACCTGTTCGAGGCGGTGCAGGTCTATTCGGTCAAGGGAGCAAAACAGTTTCTTATGATCGTCGAGGCGCTAGGGAGCGGTGGGAGATACTTCCGATCGTTCACTGCGACCGATCTCATGGGATCATGGACGCCGTTGACTGCAAGCGAAAGCAGTCCCTTCGCTGGCGCGCGGAACGTCACCTTCAATGGTGGCAGCAACTGGAGCAACAACATAAGTCACGGGGATCTGGTTCGCGAAAATCCAGACGAGACCATGACCATTGATCCGTGCAATATGCAGTTTCTCTACCAGGGCAATGAGAAGAACGCTAGCGATTATAACCTTACCCCGTACCGACCGGCCTTGCTTACACTACAGCGCTAGCAGGCTTGGTTGCCTTTTACCCCTCGGCCGATTGGCTGCTTGTTTTCTCAAAGGCGAGCAGCCACAAATTCCGAATCTGATGCTTTTTGCGCCGCTTCCCTTATTCTTATCTAAGAAGCTTGGTGAGTGGATGGTCATGGTTGTTAGCCAAAAATAAATTAATTCCCGGATGCTCAGCAATCGATTGTAGTTGCATTGCGTAAATGAACTCTCCCTGAGGCTGTTGGCGAAGTACTTCTAGCTCCTCAAGCATTGCTTCAACTTCTCCAGTACCAAATACAGCGTCGGGTACTAACAGTTTCTCCAAAGATGGACATCCCGGCTTACCTGACTGCTGCAATGCCACCTTCTCAGTGAGTTCTCGACGCAGTCTTTCTTCTCCTGCTTTTTTCACCTCAGCATAAGCACTAACTAGCCTTAAGTATCCACCGTCGGTTAGTCCTTCGGGACCAATCGCTAGCGCCTCTTGTAATTTTTCCAACGACTGCTCAAATCTTTTAAACTCACTGGCAAAAGTTGTTTTCAAGTGGTTCTGTAATAATTCAAAATGCAAGAGGAAATCCATCATTTCCGGGCCATTTTCTTGAGCCGCCAGTTCTTGAGCTGCGCGATCGAGTTCCATTTCCTGGACAAAATATTCTGCGTGAAGAGTATTTCCGGTCTCGGTTGGCAAGGAAAATCCCCTGGCTTTTAACCCGGTTTCATAAGCGAGATAGACTTCGACACTCTCATCGTCGTGCTCACCAGGAATCCATCTACTTAGCACATCTCTTCTAGCAATCTCTTCGACCTTACTCATTCGAAAACACTCTTTTCCGAAACGTACTAGACCTTCGGTGGACGCGTGTGCACCAATTCGGTGTGCTTTGGCTAAGAGCTCTAGATCTTGAAAGCTATGCGCTACGCGATCGCCACACCCTTCCAGCGCTTCTGCGGAGGCCTTGAAACAGATGGCGCGCAGGTTGTGGTCGTTTTTGATTTCAGCGAGCATCTTTGCCACTCTATGGCGAAAAAACGGTAAGCGACCATCCATTGTTTGGTCAAGTCGGTTAAGTAGATTGGCAAAATCTTCAGCGCCTGGCTCACTCTGGAAGTTTTCCCACCCTTTAAACATAGAGACCTTAGACGAACTCGACTCATCGGGGATCCATGCTCGAACGGCCTTTACTAACTTTCCTGATCGCTTCAAACCTGTGGGGGCACCCCAATTGAAACCAGCATTGCGTATAGCATGCCTCCCTCTACCAAACAGAAACGATTTAAACGAACCCAACCAGTTTTTTCTTCCCCTCTCCATAATTGCTAGTTTAATTGTTGGTTGGTTATTGGTGGTCACAGCTATCGTTGGAGGCATCGGACTTTTTTTCGTCGATTGATAAGAACCGGAGTCTACCGGGGAAACCCGGGGTAATGTCACCCTTTCCGTGAGATCTCGACGTAATTGCTTTTCTCCTTCATTCCTCGCCTCGGCATAAATATTAGTTAATTTTAAGTATTCGTCATCGGCTAGCACTTCTGGCTTAATAGCAAGTGCATTTTGTAGTTCTTCCAATGACTGCTCAAATTTCTTGAATTCGTCGGCAAAAGCCTTTTTCAGATGGTTTTGCAGTAATTCAAAATTTAAAAGGAAGTCGATCATTTCCGGGCTATTTTCTTTCGCGGCCAGCTTTAGAGCGGCGCGATCGATATCCTGTTCCGAAACAAATAAATGCCCATCAATCGCCATTTCGGTCTGGACTGGCAAGCACACTCCCTTGGCTTTTAACCCGGTTTCATAGGCAAGATAAACTTCGATACTCTCGTCGTTTTGATTGGGCTGATTGGTTTTTTTTCTGCTAAGCGCAGTTTCTCTGGCGATTTGCTCGACCTGGCCCATTCGGAAGCATTCTTTTCCAAAGCGTACCAGGCTTTCAGTGGACCCATCTATACCAGTCTTATGAGCTTTGATTAAGAACTCTATATTTTGAAAGTTATCTCGGTTGCCACTCTTTCCAAGCGCTTCTTTAGAAGCATTAAAGCAGATGGCTCGTAAACTTTGGTTTTCTTTGATTTCGGCGAACATCCTCGACAATCTCATTAAAAAAAAGGGCGAGTGTATTTCTGCTGTTCCCCTGAATCGCTCAAGTAAAGTTGAAAAATGCTGAGCACCCGGTTCACTCTGGAAATCTTCCCATCCCTCAAATAAAGAGGCCGCGAGCGAACCAGTTTCAGACGACAGCCACTTTCGAACCGCATCGGCCAGGCCTTGCCTTAAACTCGCTCTGGACTCCAACAATCGGCTATTTGCAGCCCCGCCGATAGCTTGCACCGAACTCGATGAGGAATTTCTAGAACCAGAAAGCCCAGGAAAACCTTGGCGCTGATTTGCAGGCACCGTCCATACCGACGTCCACAGATCCTCCCATTCCAATCCATTAGACCTAGAAGTCGTAGACCTAGGCGTAGTCGATGGAGACGAGGCAGATGATAATGATTGATGAGATGAATCATCATTCCAGTCAACTCTCTGGGAAAACGGCGCATCAAGAACTGGTGATCGATCGGTTGACCGGCCATTTCCTGCCGCGACTAAATCCTCAAGAATAGATGCCACCGATGACGCTGATGCCGAACTTGACCTCCCGGGGGAATCATCCCAGCGAATCGCGTCGGTTAGTGGCCGATGGTTGCCCGGTGATTGGGTTGGGGACGGACCGTTTTCTGCCGCTACTAAATCTTCAAGAATAGATGCCACCGACGACGCCGAACTTGATCTTCGGGGAGAATCATCCCAGCGAATCGCCCCTGCCAATGGTCGGTTGTTGCCTGGGGACTGGGCTGGGGACCGGGTTGGCGATGGGCCATTTTCTGCTACTACCAACTCTTCAAAAATAGACGCCACCGGCGGCGAAGACGGCCTTGCGGGCGCAGGCGCCGGACTTGACCTTTGGGGTAAATCGTTCCCGCAAATCTCCTCGGCTAGTGACTGGTTTTCAACAGAGGACTGGGCTGGCGACGGGCTGTCTTCTGCCACTTCCAATTGATCACTGGTACATTCTTCCCATTCTTCTTGCCATGCTCCGATAGAAGCTGCGGGACCCGTCGACGAATTTAACTCGCCTGGCGAATCCCCGCCAATCGTTTCTTCTTGTAGCTCACTGGATGATTGGCTGCTTTCGGTAGTCTCCGATTCATAAAGTATAGATGACACCGACCAGGTTGACTCATCAAGCGATTCGCAACTAACCATTCTCTTTAGTGATCGGCCAGAGATCGATTGGCTACTTTCTGTCATTTCCAGTTCATCAAGTATAGATGCTTCAGACATGCTTGCCCCATATGCGGAGTCCCAGCTAACTGTCTCTTCTAGTAGCCTGCCGTGAGGTGACAAAAATGGTGAGCTACGTGCACTGATTGCCGGTGGCCGCGTCGAACTCGTTGCGGCATTTTCACTGGATATGACCCTCACTCTTTCCACCAATCGCTCAAGACCTGAAAGTGAGTTAATTCCGCAAATATTTAGTATTTCTAGTTTGCTAAGCTGTCCGATGCTTTCCGGCAAACATCGCAATTTTTCGTTGCCGCCAATGTCTAGGTAGGTCAAATTAGCAAGGGAACCTAGAATTTCCGGCAGTTCTTCTAAGTCGTTGTCTTTAAGCTGCAAATGCTCAAGTTTTGCTAAGTACCGGATGCTCTCCGGCAAGCGCCGTAATTTTCTGTTACCATTTATTTCTAAGTGCCGCAATTTATGGTCAAATGCCCAAAAAAAATACTCCGGTAATTCTTCTATATCATTATTGTTAAGTTCTAAACGCTCTAACTTGTTAAATTGCCATATCCTGGGCATGCATTGAAGGCGATTATTGTTAATAGTCAGACATTTTACATTGCTTCGTTCGATGCTTATCGGCAAAGTTTGCAAGGCGTTATTATCGAGATTCAAATAATCTGCGTAAACAAGCTGTCCGAAATTTTCGGGAAGGCTGGTAATATTTAGATTCGATAAATCAAGAAAACGGTTTCTGTAAGATTCGCAACCTGCTATTCGCCGGAGAAGTTCCATGCGATTGGGAAGCTCAGAATGAGCACTGTTATCCAGCCATCGTTTTACATCTGGTATGTTTCGTAACCGGTTAACTCTTGTTCCTACCTCAACACCATACGAGCTAATCGTTCCCGTAGTCGAATGGGAGCTGGAAGCTTGGTTTGCATGTGGCGTATCTTCCCAGCGATCGGTATTGTAACGTATTACTCCTTCAACCATTCCCGGGCTACCCCGAAGCTCGTGATTACCGCGAGCATCGATTACTTCCAAATTTTCAAGCTGTCCGATGCTTTTCGGCAGTTTCTTCAAGTTATTATCTTGAACTTCCAAACGCTTCAAATTCTTAAGTTTTCCAATGCTTTTCGGAAGGCGTCGCAAGCGATTGTTTTTGAGATCCAAATGCTTTATATCTACAAGTTTTCCAAAGTTATCTGGCAGGCTGGTGACATTCAAACCGGAAAGATTAAGATAACCGTTTTCATACACCGAGTCATACTCAATCATTCGCCTAAGCAGAACTCGACGGTTGTGTCGCTCGGATAAAGAGCCAATCAGCCATCTACTT
>JBNKEI010000172.1:0-2850 GCA_050288705.1 Myxococcales bacterium | reverse complement strand
ATTGGGTTTTTTTTGGGGGTTTTTATGGCTTTTACCCTGCGAAAGAGAACTCCAAGTGAATTTAAGCGCTCCTGGAACACAAACCTCCAGGCAGCTTCCGGGGCTAGAAGTAACCCGAGTCAGTGACTATACCGGGGCTCCAGAAATATTTGATGGTCTGTTGCGTCCCGTTCTGAATTGAAGGTTTGAATCCTAGCCGTCCCGTTTTCGTTACGGAAATTCAGAATACAGCGCTCGAAAAGTTTCGCACCAAGCGCGGGACAAACATGCGTTTTATCTAAATGCATCGAGCTGATAGGTTCTGGGCTATTGCGCTTGCATGTCAGAAGGAGCGCAGCGGGCCAGGACCCGCAAAGGGTGGCGAGGTTGGAGTACGATTTTGGGTTAGTGATATGTGATATAAAAACCAAAGTCGCCTATTGATGACGCTGCTACAGCGCATTAGGGCATGAGCTTGCTCTGTTGTAATGTTCGCAGCTGTCCTATTTGGTATTTTTCCGACTTTCTTTCCAGCAAATCTTCAAAAAGTGTTTTTGCTTCAAGTTCAGGCGCGTCGTGTGGTAGAAATAAAAAAATAATTCTGTATGCTTATCTGCAAAGTGCCCCTAAGAAACCGTAAGGTGGGAGCTTGTTCCCATAAGGGCAATTTTTTGATCGCACGAGAACCACTCTATGGATTATGCGATTGGACTACTCAATATGTTTTCGGGCTTCTTCCAGACTGCGATAAAATTGATAATAAGCAGCTCGTCATCTTGGTAGTCTGATAGCTCTCCTTTTGCTCGAAGGTTAGCCAGTGGAGATGCCAGCTCTTCCTGACGCTCGTGCATGAATTTTGCTCCAGGCATCACCCGAGAAAAAAGATCGTACCATTCAGATAATTTCAATTCATTCAGATAAGCTACCGAGAAAACGGTGTTAGCATAATCTGGACGAAGATGTGGCCAGTATGGCGGCTCGGGATTTGGTTTTGCGCTCACCATAGGGTCATGGGAACCGCAATGACTAGTGAACAGGTGAATCGAAATATAGGCGACTCCTCCAGGAGCCAAGACTCGCACTACTCCGCGAAGCGCATCCTCTGCTTTTTCAATATGCTCGAAAACGGAACATGAGTACACCAAATCAAATGAGTTGCTATCAAAAAACATCTTACTGGCATCCATTCGGAATACTTTTTGCGATGGAAATTCTTTCACGCCTAATTTTTTAGCCAACTTTGTTTTAAATTGAACATCGTACTTCAAGGCTTTTCTGGCTAGTGACTTGATGGTGCGCATTAGCGGATTGGCACGAAGCATAGTTAACAAGCCATGCATCGAAAATTCATCCAAAATCACATCGGTGTCGATGCCAACAACCTCATTGTCGATTGAGAAACAGCGCATAAAACGTAATTGCTGTCCTGGGCCGATTTCCAGTATTCGCTTATCCTTGATCTGCACTCTCATCAACTC
Organism: Myxococcales bacterium; assembly: GCA_050288705.1. Lineage (GTDB taxonomy): Bacteria > Myxococcota > Myxococcia > Myxococcales > UBA5297 > JBNKEI01. Next base: position 1,393 of record JBNKEI010000172.1, on the reverse strand, counting down.
CTCTGCAGAATGCTTAATCTTTTCGTAACCCTGGACGGTAGAATGAATTACCGAATCTGAAATCCTCCAATGCTTGCGCATTAGTTGCAGACTCTCTTTAACCCGATTCATAAATCCTATTGGTTTAACCGAATAAGACCATCGCTGCGACGCATCGGGCATAGGGTGGAGCGATTGGTTTGCAAATGTATGATCAATGTTCATGTGTGACTCCTTTTGATGCCAATTAAAGCGAAGGACCGGCGGTTGCGAGCATGAATTTGGCGACCGCCCAATACGACTGCGGCAAGAATTGCCCTGCAAGCTTGGTTGCTTTTGGTCGCCTGCTAGGCGATTGGACTAGCATGCTTGATTCGTGCCAAGCTTCTGATTTTCCTGAATTGCCACTATTGACAAGTTTTAGAGCAGCAAAGAAGATCAAGCTGATCGTGAGCATGCGATCAAATAATACGACTGGCAAAACTTGATCTCACTCAAAATATCGTCCACAATGAGACTTCGAATGCCCGAAGCAACAATGAAGAATTCATCGGTTGGACGATGGTTCCCCAATCTTTTGGTATAGCGACTCAACTTCTTTTGCCATGTGCCTAGCAGTAAAATGTTCTTCTATTCGCTGCCGTGCATAGTGTCCCATTTTTGTACGCCGACCAGCGTCGCTAAGAAGTGAAGCTAAATTGGTAGCAAAACTATCGATATCTTCTGGAGCAGAAAGAAGGCCTGATTTTTCGTGCTCTACCAGTTCGGGAACTCCTCCGCTTTCAATGGCCACAATAGGCTTTCCCATGGCCATTGCCTCCAAAAACACTAGGGCAAAAGGCTTCTCAAACGTCGGCATGGCATAAATATCACTAGCCGCAAGAAGGCGAGGAACATCATTACGGAATCCGGTAAAAATAATCCGATCTGCGACCCCTAAGTTAGACGCCACTGTCTTCAGAAAGGAAATGGATACTCGCTTATCAAAGGGAACATTAGTATCTTCCTCTCCAACCATTAACAGGCTTCGCTCCTAAAACGTGTTTTTGGTAATGATGTGTTGGTTTGCCCGAATTGTGGTAATACCAGAACAATCACTGTATTTATTAAAGAGCCAACTATTGCTCGTAAAATTCTCGCTCATCTCGGATTGCCAACTACCGGACCTCCATGCGCGAAATCGCGTTGTTCGTTCCAGGCTGAGCTCTTTTCATAAGTCTTTAAACGAGCAGCATAAAATCTTGCCTTGGGTTGGCCCCCTTAGTGAGTTTCGTCTCTTGCCCTATCTTCTCCATCTTTTGGCAACGTTTAGTTGCCATAATAGTACAGGTTTGTCTCCTTGCCTTGTTTCTCCCCTTTTACGACAACAACTTACCCCTAAATTTTGGTCTCATTGTGGCCTTTGGCTGACTTT
>JBNKEI010000171.1:0-12775 GCA_050288705.1 Myxococcales bacterium | reverse complement strand
ACGGAAAACCAGTTGCATTCTACAGTGATAAGCACAGCATTTTTCACGTCTGCCGCGAGGGCTCCGCAGGCAGAGCCAAGGGTGTCACCCAGTTCGGTCGTGCGCTCAGCACACTCAATTCCAATATTTATAGATTCACAACTTGCTTCCGATATCAAAGGTGAAGATGTTGCTAAGGAAATCTTTGAAATGGGATTCAAAAAGATTTACTTAGTGACGGGATTTGAGAAAGAAAAATTTCCCGCGATGTATTGGATACGAGAGATATTGGGTAAAAGTCCTCCTTGGTAGTTAAAATGACGTTGACTCTAGTCTCTCGCCGAAGGAACGGTCCATCACTTACGAATCGAGAAGACAGCCCGATACCCGCATGTAACTATTTTGTAGGTTAGTAAAATCCATAAACCAATCGAGGGTAAAATATTAGTCCCAAAAAATTAGTTCTTGCCCAGTCAGAATTAATTTGTACGACCCGTTACGCAGGGGGTATTTCAAGGAATATTGGTACTTTCCATCCTCAAGCTTGGTGAGACGATAAATAGCAATAGCAGGTCGTGAACCGTATCGACACAAATGTTCCAGTCCTGGTCTGTCGTTTTGGTGAACATGGGTACCCGCATGCAGGGAAAATCCCTCTATGAATACTGACAATTTCGACCGGCTTACCTTGTAGGGAACTTGATGATTTTCGCTTCCTGCATGTTGTAAGGCTAATTGGGTAAGCATGTCCATAGCCTCTAAGGAATGGTCCATATCGCGTTGTTCTTGAAACTCTCTTTTTTCTAGTAATCGGCGAATTTTTCGTAAAATACGAATTGTAATCCATTCAATATCTGTATCTTTTTGAAATGGTAAACGACAAAACATGGCATCATTGCCCTGTTTGATGAATATTCCATCAGGCACAATAGCATGAAAATGAAAATTTAAATTCAAAGAGTCACCAAAGCGCTGGCTAAATACTACCGAGCCCACTCCCAACTCCCCTTCTACACCTTTTTCGCGAGCCTTCTTTCTCTGCCATACAAAAATGGATGCTTGAAAAATATTTTGCACTTGCTTTGCTAAGCAGCCTTTTCAATTAGTGGGTGTCCTATATTCAACATACAAATCCCTGGTTTTAAGGGTAGCAAGTTAAATTGTTTCCAGCTCTTCAAACTCGACATCCTTATAATTTTTTGACTCCAACTTCTTTACTATTTGTTCACTAACAATGATGTTATCCGTGTCTTCATGTAATACGAAAAAATCCATGCCTGAAGTTTTTGAAGAATCGATTACAAGCTTGTTAATGACGTACATTGAATCAGCAAAATCATTTTCATCCGCTTCTTCGTTGAGTCGATCAGAGTCGCTCTCTTCCATAGCTGCACACGACATTCTGCCGATAATATTGATAAGAACGTAATCGTTGATTTCTCGGTTATTTACCTTGTCGCGGATGATAACGGGTAAAACCTCCAAATTATTTACCCCGGCCTCCGTCAGATCTTGATAGAACTGTTTAGTTGCGATTAAGGCTGGAGAAGTAAAAAATGTAGGGAACCGGTTGGTTTGATCCCCATCATCAAGATCACAGATAAAGGGCCCTGTAACGCGCTCACCTTCATCGTTATTAGAGTAGTCCATCAGGAAACTACCCGTTTTGGTTTCTACAAATTTATGGCTGCGGCGTAACAGTATCATCGCTTCGCCGCCTTCCCAGCTAGCCCAATCCATCTTATATTTCATTCTGTAGTATTTCATATGCTTAAACTCTCCTAAAATCCTACAGTTTGCGCAAACTCAGCGGCGATACGGGAAACAAATACGGTCTGCTGTTTAATATCTTTATTCAACAGCTCAGAAGCCTTATCCACATAACGCACCGTATTTTCTCGTGGTGGAAATTTGTTAGCCAGTTTTTTTCCTTTACAGTCTTTACACGCAGTTCTGCCTGCATAATGAGACATTCCGTGATTATCAATTTTTTGGAGATAGTCATTCACACGAGCTTTATATGGCATGGCGCCGACTCCATAATCGTTTCGCTTACTATGCGGCCCCTGATGCATTTGCAGGCCGGATAATCCCATAATTTTAAACATTGCAGATAGGAAAAAGCAGACGCCTTTTCGGAGGCCAGGTCAAGCAGTTCTGCCTGAAGGCTGGCAAAAGTAACTGCATTGCAGGTGGCCAAGGATAACCAAGAAGGAGAAAAAGGGCGCTACGAACAAAGGAGTGGAAGATTGGCAACGATAAGTCAGCCAGACAACAGGTTTGAAGCCATGGGGTTGTAAAAAACTCGACCAAGGGGCCAATCTTAGACGAGTGCTGTGCGTCCCTGCTCTCTTGTTAAAAAAGACAGGTTTGAGTGGGCACGCGGGATTTTGAACGCGGCAGTCCGGTTGAATCTAACCCGAGATGGTCAAGGATTTTTCGGGCAACTGCAGGGTCTTCAATGAATGCAATGATGGATCGCTTATTACCGCAATGGGGACAGATTAGCAGTTCATCGCCGTAAACTCGCTTTAGCGAAGACGCGCAATCAAGATGTCGTTGGCGTGGAGCTTTTACCCATACCCATGTGCTGATAGTACTTGCTCAATTAAAGAGCCTTGCCACCTGGTCACGTCTCAGACATCACTATGGTCACCTTGCTTACGAATCCGCCTTCCCTCACCATTTCCCAGGCCATTATCGTGCCGCTCGGGCGTGGCTCCCATGTGCTTTCATACATTTCCATGCACTCTAATGCATCTAGGCTTGTTTAGTGATTTCAAGTACTTGGGCGGCAAGTGCTTGATTTCGCTGGCGTTTAATTTATCTTCCCAGATAACTATAAGAAATTTCGATAACTAGTCTTTGGGTCTCGTAATCAGAAAGGCGCAGTGTTTGACATGTTACCTTCAGCAAATGTTGTCGGCTCCAGAGGCTACAGCTCTAGGCGAAACGCCAGCAATCCGCTCTATTCTGGAAATTCAGCGGGTGGACTTTTCACCAAGAACGCCAGTAGCACGACAAAGAGCCGGAACGCTCCTCCCCGAAGTGTCGACTATTTCACAAGCGGCTATTCTTCCAACCATATTAATCGGTCGCAACATCTACCTCCCCGTGACATTCTTCAGAATAAATATTCTTTTGTGGACCGGGCATACAGGTTTATATTTGGCCTACCGCCGTCAAAAAGCCAATCGAGCCAAGCAAATCACGATAGCGGGAGTATTCCAGTTGATTTAGCTAGCCGCTCAATTAGCAATAGATCAGCTGGATCAGGCGATTATTCAAGCAGGAATAGAAGCAATAGACAGCCAAGTAGCCATTCAAACAACAATAAGCCAATTAATCCTAATATCTATTCGAGCAACACTAATAGTATTAGCAAGCGCTCGCTAAAGCCAAGGCACGATGTATCCGACCAGTTCTTGGTGGACACCCAGGGTAATTCGACGAGTGGTAATAAACAGATAAAAATGTATTTCGGCGAAGCCTCAGTTCACGGTTTGAATGTAATTGTTGACACAGACGGAGTCCTCAGATTCCGTATTCGCAAAGGCCCCAATAAAGAGGAATCAGGTAAAGATATGTTTTTAAGTGCAATGAAACGTTTGAAGAAAGAACACTGCTCCGTTAAAGAGATAGACGGGACATGGGAGGTCCAAAGCGATAGCGTAAACACGGAAGAATTCTGTGCAAATATAAAGAAAGGCATGAGTCCAGAAGCTGCTGCTCGGGAAACCTGGACCGGTCGACTTGCTCGTAACCTCGGATATACTGAAGTCGTATCAGTTTCTGAAGATCGAGAATATATTAGAGCTCGTTTTGTAAAGCCAAATTTAGCAACCGTAGCTTCTACTGAAAAACAGTGTCAGAAATGCGCTTAAGGCCGCGTCACGGTTCTGGCAATGTCATGGTTACGACGGCATCCCGATTACCCTGAGCGCCCTACCGGTACCATTTGTGCAAATGGCAAATAGTTCGAGTAGGAGGTTTTATGAGGGTTTCTACACGAGCCTCGATCAGAGCTTCAGTAAGAGCTTCGATAAGAGCCTCATTAGCATCAATAACCCTAGTCGCTATTTGCACTTGGACAATTGGCTGTGGAACATCTCATATTAAATCTTATACTCCTAAGAAAAGAGAATACCAATTCGCGGAAATGAAAAAATCGGAATACAAATCCGCACCTGGAAGCCTGTGGGAAGAAGGCCGTCCGGCTACTATGTTATTTACCGACGCCCGAGCGTTGCGAACCAATGATTTGGTGGTGGTTAAAATTGAAGAAGTAGCCGATGCCAAACGACATGCAGATACCGATCTGCGGCGTTCGTCACAGGCTTCTTTTAAAATAAACGAGTTTTTGGGCTTATTAGCCAAAATGAAAACCTCTACCCCTTGGCTTGATCCCCAATTTGCCAGCGAAGCGGCTACTGAATTTCGGGGAGAAGGCTCGACTGGACGTACCGAGCGCTTGACTGCCACTGTTCCTGCGCTGGTACGCACGGTGCTTCCTAATGGTAATTTATTTATCGAAGGTCACCGAGTGGTACTGGTAAATCATGAAGAGCATCACTTTTATATTTCTGGAGTAGTACGCCCCATTGATATTGATCAGCAAAACAGCGTCAAAAGCTCCATGATTGCTGACGCAGAAATCGAATTTACTGGTCGCGGGGTTATTTCCGATAACCAAGACCGAGGATGGGCTTCCAAATATTTGGGATGGATGTGGCCTTTCTAGGGGTTAATCATGAATTATTTTTTTTATAAGCCAATTATCGGTATATGGATAGCAATATTTCTTTTACCCTCGGTTTCCAATGCGGTTACTACCCGCCTAAAAGAATTGGCTGATATTCAAGGAGTTCGCGATAACGAGCTATATGGTTATGGATTAGTAGTGGGATTAGGGGGAACTGGAGATACAGAACGAGTATTTTTTACTTCCCAAACTATTTCCAGCATGCTCGGCCGATTGGGAATTCGGGTTGATGCCAAACAAGTACATGTACGTAATGTTGCCGCAGTCATGGTAACCGCCAAGCTGCCGCCTTTTGTGCGCTCAGGGTCTCGCATTGATGTACAAGTTGCTTCTTTAGGCGACGCCCGCTCACTTTCCGGGGGAATGCTGTTAGTTACCCCCCTTTCGGGAGGAGACGGCATGGTGCACGCCGTAGCCCAGGGAGCAGTGCAAGTGGGTGGATATGAAGCCCGCTCCGGCGGCTCGTCATTGCGGAAAAATCAAACTACTTCTGGCCGCATTCCTCAAGGAGCCTTGGTAGAAAAACCAGTAATTCCCCAACTAAAGGGGCCTTTGCTACTCGGCTTGCGCCACCCTGATTTTACTACCGCGAACCGTATTGCCCAGGCCATTAACCAGGCATTGGGTGCAAGCAGTGCCCAAGCCCTTGATCCTGCTGCCGTGCAAATAACCATTCCCCAAACTTTTCAGGGAAACCCAGTAGCGCTAATAGCCCAGCTAGAAATGCTGGAAGTAGAAGCCGATCGTCGCGCCAAGATAGTGGTTAGTGAGCGTACCGGCACGGTGGTAGCCGGAGAAGGAGTGCGCATTCGTCCAGTTGCGGTGGCCCACGGAGGCTTACAAGTAGCCATTGCAAAGACTCCGGTTGTTTCCCAGCCGGCTGCTCTTTCCCAGGGACAAACTAGTTCCGGAAACGTTGCTTCCATTGCTGCTCAGGAAACCTCTCGCCCAGCCATTTCTTTGCCGGCCACGGCTAGCGTGGAAGATTTGGTCAAGGCATTGAATCTTTTAGGAGCCTCACCTCGCGATTTAGTGGCAATTCTACAGGCCATTCAATCAGCAGGCGCTCTGGATGCCGATTTGGAGGTGCTTTAAATGGGTATTCTTAACCCCTCCCCGACTCAGTTAAGAATCGGTAATCGTCAAGATGCCTGGGAACAAGCAGCCCAAGAGTTGGAAGCCTTGGTTATAAAGCAGTTAATACAATCGAGTGGAGCTTTCCGAGGCGGTTCTACCCCTGGAGCTTCCCTTTATGGTGATATTTTTGCGGAAACTTTAGCGGAAGCAGTAGCCCATTCTCAAGAAATGGGTCTGGCGTCTTGCCTTAATGCGGTGATGCCCGGAAAAGCTGCGCCGGTGACTCCTTCTCCTGCGTTACCTTTTCCTGTACCACATTCCGGAAAAGATTCTGAAAACTGCGTGCTTTCCCAAATTGTACCTGGCGGCCGAATCTCCAGCAGTTTTGGAATGCGCAGCGATCCTTTCACTGGAACGGCGACCATGCATTCCGGGGTCGATATTGCTGCGCCCGAGGGAACATTAATATACGCACCAGCCGATGGAGTAGTCTTTCGCGCTGGAGAACGTGGCAATTACGGGTTGGCACTGGAGCTCAATCATAGAAGCTTTAGCACCGTGTACGGTCACGCCACCGAACTACTGGTCCAGAGCGGAGAACATGTTCGTAAGGGCCAACCCATTGCGCGAGTGGGAAAAACCGGAAGAGCTACCGGTCCGCATTTACACCTTGAGGTAAGAGTAGATAACCGACCGGTTGAGCCCCAACGTATGCTTAACGAAATGTTCGGTCATGCCGATAACTAGACAGCTAGTTAAAAAATCCCGCCAGGAAGATTCCCCCTTTAAAAGGGGTAAGAGTCTAACCTGACCTCAACGCCGTAAATGACCCCCCTCAATAACCACGTTTTCGACGGAAGGCCCGCTCGGGCCCATACTTGCATTTGCGTTAGAGTGTTGGAAAAAAATTGGTAAGCGCGGCCTTTAACCCTTATTAGGTATGCCACATGTGCCGATGAAAATGGTGGGGCGGAAGTAACTTGATGCTTCACCGGAGGACGTCGGACATGACAGTCAAAGACGTCGGCCAAATAGGAAACCTGGGCCTCATTGAAGGCTCAAAAAAGACGACTCGCTCAGAGCCTGAGACTGAGCGCGAAGAGAAGGTCACGGTTTCGCAATCCGCTGACCTTTCAGGGACGATTAGTGCTGCACAGGTTTCGTCTTCTGCCTCTCGCGCCAGTGTAGTTCAGGCCATTACGAATGCGGTGCGCCAAGGTTCCTACAAGCCGGATGCGCAGCGCATCGCACAGCAAATTCTAGAAGACGCAGAAGTAATCGCTCGACTAACCGCCATGTTAAAAAAACGCTAGGACGGGTTATGGGTCTTCCTGAAGCCATTGCCAATGCCACTCAGTTAAGAGACTCTCTGGCTCAAGAAGTAGAGCGAGCTCGCGAAGAGAGAAGACACATCTCTACACTGAATGCCGCGGCATTGTTTCATGGCGCCGAAAAGCGCGCCCAATTCAATGCCGACGCTACCCATTTGCAACATGCCTTGGGCAATTCTCTCTCCGAAGTTGCTTCGAAAAATGGGCTGACTCAATTAACCCTGGAAAACCTAGCAGCAGTAGCACCCCAAGATGCCTCCAAGCTTTCCAAACTTTTTGCGGAAATCCGTTCTCTTTCCACTGCTCTGTCGGAAATTGATCAACTCAATCGCGCCATTGCCGAAAGATCTTTGTCTTGCGTGGAAAGCTATTTGCAAGCTCTTTCATTTGCTCCGCAAGCCTACGATCGCCGGGGCTTGAACCTTTCTTCCTTGCGGGTGCGCAACACCCATTCCATGACTGCCTAAACTTATGGCCGATTTGCTTTCCATTCTCTCTCAGGGCGCCAGCAGTTTAGACGCCCACCGTGCTTCTACTGCTACCGCCAGCCACAATCTGCAGAACGTAGATACTCCCGGGTATTCCCGTCAGTCAGTAATGCTGGAAGCAGTTATTCCCGCGACCTCGACTACCAATGCCTATATCGGACGCGGAGTGCGCGTAGAAACCATTCGCCAGGCCCGCGATCGTTTTGTGGAAAGCCAAATTCCTTCAGCAATTGGTTCGGCAGCACGCGCCTCTTCCGAAGCGCAATCACTCTCTACGGTTCACGTACTTAACCCCGACATGGCTGGAGGCCTTACCTCGGCCTTAGCAGACTTTTTTTCTGGCCTGAGAGCTTTGTCACAAAACCCGGGAAGTACCGTATTACGCCAGAACGCAGTTGATGGGGCCCGTGGACTAGCCTCTTCCTTTAATCGCACTGCCGACGGAATTACCAGTGCTCGCACAGCCATCGATCAAGAAATTGAAGGTGCAATTCACGAGGTAAACGACCTTGCCACCCGGATGGCGGCATTGAATGTAGAAATCCGCAAAGCTCGTTCTACTGGAGCTGAACCTAACGACCTTCTCGATACCAGGGCAAAGCTACGCGATCAACTTGCAGAAAAAACTGGAGCCATTCCTGTCCCTAATTCGCAAGGCGATATAAGCATGACCATCGAAAATGGCATGGCCCTGGTAAGCGAAACTAGCGCCGGGCAACTTTCAATCGTGCCCGATCCCGCTAACGATGGGTTTCTAAAAGTAGGTATTAGTTTGTCCGATGGCACCGGACCATTTTCGCTGTCTTCTCTGGGGGGTAAAATTGGCGGCCTCTTGAATGCTAGAGACGGGGCACTAAAAAATGCTGCCAATGCGGTAGATCGTTTGGCGTTTGATATGGCAGAAGAATTAAACGCCGTCCATTCTTCGGCCTACGCATTAGATAAGTCGAGCGGACACAACCTATTTCAAGTAGGCTCCGACCCGCACCAAGCCGCCAAAAACTTAACTGTTAACCCTCAAGTAAGCGCTAATCCCGACCTTATTGCTACCGCTTCATCTGCCGATACTGTTCCCGGGGATGCTTCTCGGTTATTTGCTCTCATAGATGTAGAGAATGCTCCGCTGGCCGGAAGTGGAGGAAAAGATGCCACTGCCACCCTCAGCCAAATAATTAGCGGCTATGGAACAGCGGTACAGCGAGCCGAAGCTTATAAAGAAAATAGCGAGTCTATTCGCGACCACCTCCTAAACATGCGAGAATCTGTTTCTGGGGTTTCGATAGACGAAGAAATAGTAAACATGACCCGCGCGCAAAGAGCATTCGAAGCAGTAGCCAAGGTGATAACCACTACCAACGAAATGCTAGAAACTCTTATGAAACTTAAGTGAGGGACCAAGTGCGAGTAACCGACCGCATGATTTTTAACAACGCGGCCAAAAGCACCAGCAAAAGCCGGGAAAAAGCTCAGCAAGCTACGAGCGAAGTTTCCAGTGGAATGCGCGTAGTGCATCCAGGGGATGATCCCGCGGCAGCCGGATTGCTTAGCGGTCATCGGATAAGCGAAAGCCGCTTTGCTGCTTTGGTTGCCACCACCGGCCGCGCCAGTGACGAGTTAAATGCCGCCGACAAAGCTTTTGAAGGATTATCCGAATTAATAACTCGATCCCGAGAAATTGCTATTCAGTACGCCAACTCTACCTATTCTGGCCCTCAGCGAGAAGTTGCTGCCGAAGAAGTCAAGGCTCTATTTCGCCATAGCATTTCCTTGCTGAATACCCGAGCGGATAATCGGTATATTTTTGGTGGTAACTTGGATTCCACTCCCCCTTTTGATAATGCAGGACAATACCATGGCGACCAAGGGATAAGGCGCGTGGAGATAGCTCCGGGGGTGGTGGAAGATGCTTCGGTACGTGCAGACATCGTCGCTAAAGGAGTAGGAGGAGGAGTAGACGCTCTGGCTACAGTGCAATCATTAATTACTGCCTTGGAGTCAAACGATGTGGATACAATTCGCGATACCCTCGATCCGCTGGACACCGCCATTACCCAAACAGCAAACGGGCGAGCGCGTGCCGGGGCGATACTGGCGGTTTTGGATTCGGCGAATATGGCAGCCCGGACAGCGCGTGACACCGAAAAAGGTAATGCTTCTCGGGAAGCTGATTCCGACGTATTCGAATCAGCCAGCCGCATGGCCTTGGCGCAGCGAGCTTTGGACGCCGCGCTGACGGCATCGGCACAAAGCTTTCAGTTAACTCTTCTTAACAAAATAAGATGACAAGCTCGCACGCGGCGGGGAGAGCTTATGGGTGTACGGACCGAAGGTCCTTGGGAAATTGAAGATATTTCTGAAGATCTAACGCTAGATGAACCAGAATCCTTTTCGTTTGCAACGCCGGAAAGACTTACCGCGGTTTTGCGTTGGCGAACTCGCTGGCTAAAGCAATCTTTGGCGTCGCAAGAAATCATGGGTTTGCGTTTTCTTCCGGCACTGCTACACGCTAGCTTTCCTGCCGGAGATCTACGAGGAGAACCTCCAGGAATAGAAAACGTTTGGGTGCGACGCTCTTGGGGTGGACTAGCGCGTTATTTTGATCTTCCCCCTCCCATTTCCAGGCAACGCGGAAAAAAACTGATTACCGCCGTTTTCGCTATTCGTGCGACCAAAGGCATAGAAGTATACATTCTTCCTATCCCGGAAATTGGGGGTACTGAAAAACATATTGTCGAAAGCCGAGTAGCCACCATTGAAAGCATTTTTCGAGTACGTCATATTGCTATTCGACCAATAGTGCTTAACAGGAATCAATTAGATCATGCAACCAACCCATTACTAAGACTACTACCTTTTGGAGCATTACTAGCAGGCGTTTTACCTGAAGATTTTTGGCCAGAAAATTCTGCTCAAATTGTAGAGAGTAAAGAATTGCCGCGGCTTATGCAGCTCGTTCCCTCTCCGTGCTGTGCTTTGGCATTGCTGTTGTTATCGGGAGCAAAAATTCCGGTTCCTGCCGAAGTATTAAAGCAAGCATTAGAAAGCCATTGGAAGTCAGCAGAACTGGCCGACCCCGATCTTTTTTGTGCTTTGTGGTTGTCTCACGCTACAAACAACCAGATGGCTCAATTACTTTTTCATACTTTGGCAATAGCCTCGCAATCATCCCGCACCAAAGCTTTGGCGGCTTCCGAAATAGGCGAAAGATCAGATTCAGCCTTTTCAGTTGACGTTGCAAGATTAGTAAAATTAGGAAGGAATCTTTCGCTGGCTGGCCTAAGCGCCGTTCGTAACGCTCCCAATGAAATCAAAAAAAGCCAGCGTCAATGGTTGCACCAAGAAATATTGTCGCGAGGATTACCAGAAGTATTATTAGAGCATTTGGGGAAAATCTATAAGAATAGTCGAAAAAGAAAACCAGGCCCCTTAATGCAAATTCGCAAGATCGGACGGCGAACATTTGAGTCCTATGACTTTTCCGGCGCCTGCATCGGCAGAGGGGTTAGCTTAGAGCAAGCGCAAGTACGTGCAATGTCATTGCTTTCTCTAGCCATTGGAGAGTCGCCAGCCTCAGACGACATTGTGTGGCGAACACTGGGAGAGCGACTTTCCAAACCAGCAGAACAGCGAACTCTATTACTGGCAGTTGAACCAGCAGCCACAGTAGGGCCTCCTCACGACCCTATGAATCGAGGACCAGAGCGAGCATTCGGATTTTCTGAAACCTTGGCAGTGCTATTACGGCCCGGAGGAAGACCGTCAGCACAAAGGATTACGCCCCAACAGGTGGTTGGGCGTCTAATAGGGGAAGCTACTCGGGGCACCCAAATAGAATCATTGGTAACCAGTGGCGAAGCACACCCTGCAGCAGCTCGACTATTACGAATAGCGCAACTATGTAAGCAAAACACCAGAACCGCCCCTTTAGCCTTAGAAGCCGGAGGAGAAGTTTATTATTTAGAAGCACAAAAAATAAGACGATTTAAACTAAAGCGATTTGCAGCACGACCTCGGCTGTGTTCGCCTGATCCTGAAGCTCCTGACCTGTCACCTTACGCAGAAGAAAATTTAGGTAAATGTTCATTTTCTGGAAACCGCATGACCATTACCTGCCAGGTAGTACGATTACGAGAAAACTATGCAAGCATATTATATGTAGATCCCCATGGGTACCAGCTTCATGAAGAAGTACCCTTAGCACTAATCGATCAGCACTTATCCGACGCGCAAAGCGTACTAAGATCTGGTACGTCACCAATGCTATTAGCTATTCGTTATGCAAGCGAATTAGATGGAGTTACTAGCAAATATTCATTTATGGGCCTGGATGCAAAAGTATCCATTAAAGTGCAAGGAGAATTCCCCTTTGGATTACAAATTAGTTGCGCAGGAGAAACATTTGGAGCTGGGCAACAACTAAGCTGGACCGCAGCAGCACAAGCAGTATTGTCATCGCTGCCTTCAGGAACGCAAAGCATAATCAGCGCCAAAGAAGTCTCGGTGACTATGGACGGCCGACCAGTTAATGGGCTTATGCGACTGTACGCACGCTCGGTAGCGCTGCGCAGACTCGCTTTGCATATTCGTAGGGCGCTGTAGCATTCTAAAATTGCCTACTTTTTGATCAAACCCGGGTGAAATATCTCATCACCAAGCGGACTTAAAGATACCTTGCCCGATCCACCCTCACCACGTAAAAATCCTACGCATGAGCGCGCCACGATTTTTCAACACTGCTGGACCAGTTAATCCCGATTGGCACTATTGCGTACAACCTCTCTCCCGTGTCGATCTCCACGAAATCCGGTCGTTGATTGAACAGAGAAAGTATTTCGTCCTCCACGCCCCGCGTCAGACAGGCAAAACGACCTGTTTGGAAGCCTTGGTCAAACACCTCAACGCTCAGGGCCAGTATCGTGCTTGCTATATCAATGTCGAAGTCGGACAACCATCGCGAGACAACGCCAGGGAAGCGTTCATGGCCATCAATCGCGAGCTTGTTTCAGGAGCGCGAAGAGTCGGAGATTTGCGTCTGGACTCTCTTCACACCGAGTTTGCTTCAAAATGGGATCCAGTCGGAGTCTTTTTTGAGCTCTTATCTCGCTGGGCAGAGATTGATTCCAGACCATTGGTTCTAA
>JBNKEI010000170.1:0-13250 GCA_050288705.1 Myxococcales bacterium | reverse complement strand
GGGTACCAATTCGCCCAGCAAGGGTACCGTGGGTTCGAATCCCACCCTCTCCGTAGTCTTGCCAGAAAACCGGTTTGACTGTATAGTATAGACGTTTATGGTCGGACAACGGGGGAACGTGAAACCCGCCAGGTCCGGAAGGAAGCAACGGTAGCGTACTTCCTCGTGTGTCCGACCTTCCCTTAAAATTATAACTCGGTGGTCTGTTGGTTGGTGTGTTTCAGAATTGCTGCGGCTGCCCACAATTTAACCGTGGGATTTAAGTCCGCCAGGTAAGGTTTAAGAATAACTACGTCTTCTTTCTTTCCTACTCGAGCCAGAGTTTTAGCGGCTAGCTCATAGTCTCCTTCCTTTTTTCCGGTAAGGACTTTCCGGCTCCAACGATCAACCCCTTCTCGAAGGATTTCTTTTCGTTTCGGGCTTCCTAGCTGTTGAAGCGCCTTGGTGCCAGAAGGATCTCCCAAGTCGTGCAGCGCAAATGCAGCCGCTATTTGAAGTTCTTTATTGCGATCAATCAAGGCTTTTTTTAGCTCAGGGATGAGCTCTTTTGCATTGGAAACCACCGCTGTCTTTGCCAGCTCTTTTTTTATGGCCCAGCCTTTTTCTTTTTGGAAGGCGCGTACCAAGGCTTCACTAATCTGAGTGTTGCTCACGTAAAACAAGCCTTGAGCCGCGGCATGACGAATCACGCCTTCTTCAGCTTCCAATGCCTTGCAAAGCTTTTCAGATGCGTCTGGTAGGGCAGACACTCCTAAAGCTACCAGCGCCTGAGCGTGGATTTCTAGATCTTGCGAAGTGAGGCTATCTTGAAGAATTTTTAAAGAACTGGTGCGTAGTTCTTCCTCGGTATTGGGACCGGTAGGTGGCGGAGACTTTACGCTCACCTGCTCGCTGTCTTGGTTTATTGATTTAGGAGCGTTATGAGTTTTATGGGATGAGGCGCAAGCTGATGCAAATGTAACGATCATTAAAAACAACAGTTTGGAAGAGTGCATGTTTTTTCTCATTTGATGTCATTTGGTGTATGGAGACTAGCCTACAAGTAAGTGTTTATCTGCTTAAGACTTTTCTTCCAATAGTTTTTGTAACTCAATAAGTTTGTTGCGGGCAGCGTCCCATTGGCCGCTTTGATGAAACTCTAAAACGGAGTCCAAAATTTGACGTTGATTCAAGCGATGGAGACGAAGAGCGTGCACCATTCTCTCCATTTCTTCAAAAAGATCCCGTACCTGGTCTCTTTTTCTAAGTTGAAGAGAAGTAGTCAGTTTACCTTTGCTTACATTCTGCATGGTGCGCTTTATCCGATAAATTGGACCAGCGACCTGGTGAGTGAAAACAATGGTTCCCAATGCTACCAAAAAAAAGAAAGCCACCAATCCGGCGATTAGCCCCCAGGTCATTGCTCGCTGTTCGCGCAAAACGTTCTGCTTTTGGCTAATTGCTGCCGACTTCTCTTTTTCCATGCGCTGTTTAAGTAGTTTTGACCGCTGCTGGAATGCAGCATGTAAGGCGGGATCGTTGTAGGTGTGCATAAGTTCATTATTTAAAGTCGCTAAGCTTAAAGAATGGTTAAACTCAATAGCTTGCGAACGCGCTTCCACTGCGAGCTGAGTTTCGCGAACTAAAGAACGCGAGGTATGCCAAAGAAAAGCTCCTAAAAGAATAGAGGAACAGGCTGCTACGCCAGATACATACGCAGTAAATCTAAGTTGCAGATGGGGATCGAGCAGGTAATTGCGTACCGAACGTTTGGCCTTTTTGTGCACCTTAGGTTCTGACGTATTGCTTTGCATGTTCATCTAGCGGTGCTCCAGTTGAATTGACGATCGGCATTTTCTACTAGTTTTGGAATTAAAGCCCTTAAAAGGCTTTCTGGTTTGGAGCCTGATGCTTTGATGTGCGTTTCTCCCTGGAGGACACGTTTGGGGTAGGTAGAGCATAATATACTCATGCTGAGTGCGCCGCTGGAGAATCCCTGTAATACCACCCGAAGTTCAAACCCTTCAAATTTTGGAGAAGCTCGGGAAGATGAAGAGACCATTCCTTTAATTAGAAGAGCCTTGCCCAATTCTTGCTCTGCAAATTGAGCAACTGCCGGATCTACTGACTTGGAAGTAAACTTCAATACAAAGTAAGGAATTGAACGAGCTCGAGTTGCAAAAAGAATACGGTGAATTTCTTTTTGAAGATCAGGACTCGCTTTTTCTAGGTTTTCTAGTAAGCACTGAAAACCTTTGGGCACGGCCAACTTTTCCAGGGCCTTGATAGCAGACATGCGCACCAGAAAATCATGGTCTTGTAACGCATTGCATAGGTGTTCAGCGGAAGCTGCATTTCCCAAAGTTCCTAGCATAAGAGCTGATTGGGCGCGAATTCGGGGGTCTTTTTCCATGACTAAATGCTTGGCTAAAAGCTCAAGTCGTTCATTGGCAAAAGAAGTCCCTGTAATGAAAACTAGTACGAAACTTATCCACCGGGCTTTGGTCATGGCTCGCTTAGAAAATATCGTACAATAATGCTGGGGTATTGCCGAGCCAGCTTAATAACAATCTGAATTTACAGGTAATTTTGATGTCTGGTTTTCGCCTCCCTGCTAACAACTTACACGAAATTTTGGCCACCCTGGCCATTTATTGGGCTTGCGATAAACAAATTTGTTTCACAAATGCTGTTTCATTTCTCTTATCAGCGGCTATCGGTTCGGCCATCATATGATGGAGGAGAGTTGACTGATATTGGTCGGATGTCTGTACATAAAGGTTATGAGAAAGGGGGACCGCGCCAAAACAATGTTTTTCACCTTCTGACCCTAGACCGAGCAACAAGCGTTTTGACTTGAGGTGTCTTGCTCTGCGCATGACTGCAAGCAGCATTTGGCGATAGGAAGCATGTGTTCGGACGTATCGGTAATCGAGTCCAGCGATCATAACCGCGTATTGTTCTACTCCTACGACCGACGCGGCGAGCGCGACCGGGCCCGGGCCCCCATTTAGTTCTCCTCCGTTTTCCGGTTTCAGAGTTAGAGTGAGTATTTCCCAGCAGTCTGACGATAGAAGTGTAGGGAAAAGGTTTCGCGGCAACTCGAACGTATTGATCTTGAAACCGCGACTCTTTACATTCCTATAAAGCTGATGTAGCTGCGCAAATTCCTCTTCGCTGGGAATTCGCCCTCCTTTATGAAGCACCTCGACAGTGTAAGCGCTCTCCCAGGGAAGAACATTTTTGCGTTGATGCCGCCGCGAGCTCTTGGTAAGCGATTCCAGCCACTCTTCGTCACTACCAAATCGCAAGTCGATCACCATGGTATCTGGCATTGGAAAACACACAAATCCCTGGTCCTTCAGAAACCTATCGAGTTCCAAGTCCCCTTTGGGAATATCGCGCAACATGAGGCTATTAACTTCGCAGCGTTCGCGTTCGGCGTCTACTTCCTCCAACAACAAGAACATTGCTCGACGCCAATCGGTTTCTCGGTCGAGATAAAGGTGTTGGCCTTCCGTTAAAAGGGACCCCATCGAGAACCCCCGCGAGGTCATCAGATAGGGCGAGCCCAGTCGCTGCAGCTCGATACGTCGCGAGACGTGCTCTGGTGCGAGCATGTCGTCCTTCCAAAGCGCTTCGGTAAAAAAAGTAGCAAGTTGTGGATGGCCGTTTCGATCGCGGACAACGTAATAATGGAAATTCCATTGATTCTCCGGTTCCTCGCAACCTCGAAAGATCGTCTCTAAAGAACGCACCCCTTCCCAGTTAAATGAACCGTTGCGTCCCAATAGAGAGTTCCACGTATCCCGATTTACAGCCTCAATACTTGTTTGGTGTTCTATAGTAAGGCTTGTCGTCCGCTTTCTGGCTCCAGCCCAAAGGCTGCGACCTCTAAGGGTCCACCGTGCATTCTCGAGGGTAATGCCCTCTTCCTTAAAAACTTCGCCAATCGCTTCTGAAAGAGCATCGGCGAAACGTCTAATATCCTCGATACATTGATTGCAGGTGAGTGTAAAACGAATGCCGGATCGACGTTCGGGAACCGCTGGAAAGACGGCTGGATTAACAAAAAAACCAGCTTCCTGAAGCTTTGCCGCCAAACGAAAAGCAGTACGAGGCACGCCGACCCCAACAAAGCGAATTGGGACGATCTGGTCGGAAGCCAAAAGCGGTATATCTCGTTCGACAAGAAGCTGGTTAACCAATTTGATTCTTTCGCGTAGCGCAGCCTGCCGTTGAGTAATCTCGTCGGCTAGATGTATACGAGCCGACGCAATAGCTGCCCCGAGAATAGGAGGTTGGATGGGGCCGGAAAACATCAAAGAAGGGCCGATATCCGATGTCCGCCTACGTTGTTCAGCATCGCCGATGAGTAACACGCCGCCTCCACAGCCAAATCCCTTGGCTAGCGAGGCTACTACCACCATGCGAGGATGGAGTTTCGTGCGACCGAGAACTGTTCCCCGTCCGTGCTCACCACTCCAGCTAATACCGTGTGCGTCATCGAAGTACAAATAAAGCTTTTCGTATCGATCGAGAAACGAGACGAGTGTATCGACGTCTGCAAGCACACCCTGCATACTAAAAACACCATCCAGCGCGTACCAAACCTTTCGGTGCGTTCGGCTAAGCACCTCAATGCGTTCGGCCAACTGATCCAAACGGGCGTGGCGAAGGACCTCGACAGTAGCGCCACCTAAACGCGCGTGATTGGCAGCCATTTGCACACTGTTGTGTACATACTGGTCTAGAATCAGCGCATCGTGTTCATCGATCATTACCGGTATTGCAGCACTGTGCGCAAGGCTGGTAGTAGGTGCAATGACTGGCACAGCGCCGAACATATCGGCAAAAAGAGAGGTCAACTCGTGGTAGGGAGGCGCAGAGATGTAGGCACGTGAGGAAGAAAACTGGGTTCCAAAATGTCTGACCGCGTCAATAGCCCCTTGCTTCAGCCGAGGGTCGAGTTCTAATCCGAGATAACTACATGAACCGAAGTGAACCAACCGCTTTCCGTCAACATGGATAATGGCGCCTTCAAGCGTCTCATCCTCGGCGATTTTGAAAAGAACCGAGTGTAGCTTCCCCTGTCGGATTACGTCGTCAGAAATGTTCCAGTAGTCAATACTGCGCATTTATTCTCCCCTTCGAAGATTGACAGTTTGATTACCGATAATTATTTGTCGAACAAGCGCATCGTCTGGATGTGCGGAGTATAGAGTGCAGTTTTCCCGGGATGCTTTTTCTTCCATTAAGCCAGCCTCAATTGGTACTGGCCTTCTGCGATTGCATCGGAAGACTAATGTGAAATGAAGTACCTTTTCCCAGCTCGCTCTCGACCTCAATTATTCCATTCGCTTCCCGAACAATCTCCGCGACGATGGATAACCCAAGGCCAGTACCAATTGAGGCTGGCTTAGTCGTAAAAAACGGTTTGAATATTTTTTCCTTGGTCTTTGTGTCCATGCCGATTCCGTTATCGTGGACAGAAAGCACTGCTGAGGTCTCATCCTCCTTTAAAACGGTGCGTACCTCGATAATGATTTGACCAACCGAGGGGATCGCATGTTGGGCATTGTTAATCAGGTTGAGGAGCACTTGATCAAACAACCCTGGATCGATTTTCACAACGACTGGTGTTTCTGCTAGACGCGTGATGAGGGAGATCTGTTTGTCAACCAATCTCCTTAGCATAGAAACAAGCTGTGAAACGGCACTGTTTAAATCGAGCAAAACCACTTCGGGAGTCTTTTTCCGGCTGAAGGACAGCAATTGCTGGATCAGTACCTTTCCGCGGTTAGCCGCACGGCTGATCGTTTTGCAAGAATTTTGTAAAACTTGGTCGGACCTTTGGTTGATTTTCAACATGTGGTTATAGCAAATGATAATTTGCAAGAGATTTCCGAAGTCGTGAGCAACCCCTCCTGCTAGTCGGCCAATATCCTCCATTTTTTGAGCATGTCGCAATTGCTCCTGAAGTTCGGTTTCTCGCGTTGTGTCATGGAGGAGCATTACTAAGTTGGTGATTCGCCCCCCGGCGTCCCTAATCGGTGAGAGACCCGCATTTTCGATCAACGGCGCTTGATCAAATCGCGCGGTTTGGATTCGTCCCTTCCAGGACGAACCGCGCTCAACGGTTCGTTGGATCTCAAGCGCGGTTTCGTCATTCACAATTTTCCAGATTGGGCTGCCTATGAGATGCTGCCGTTCAGTGATTTTTTCAAAAGCAGGATTTGTGTATCGAATAGTACCATCGGGGTCGGCAATAACAATTGACTCTTCCGATTGCTCGACGACCTTACCGAGTCGATTTCGTTCGGTCTCTAACTCCATTCGTTCAGTCATGTCTCGCGTAAGCACGGCCCAGCCGCAATGGACACCTGGCGCATGTTCGACCGGCGACAGAGTGGTCTCGGCCCAATAGTGCCGACCATTCTTTCGTCGCTGCCAACAGTCGACTTCTTGGGGGCCATCAGAAGGATCGTGCTCTATGACTTTATCGAGGTTTCGTTGTCCTTCCGCCGATACTCCTAATAAGCTTAAAGGCTTTCCAATAACGTCTTTTGGCTCGAAGCCAGTTAATGCCTGTGCACTTTTGTTCCAGCTCTGAATCAATCCCGTTGGATCGACCATATAGAATGCATGCTTGGGGTTACTGTCGATAAGCATCTGAAATTCATTAGTACGACGTTCTAGGAGATAGACGATCATCACTAAGCTAATAAATATTTGGATTGTGCCGTCCATCCAGTAGACGAGGTTCTCCAAAGGCGAATTCATACCGATCGGGTAGGTGAAGAACCAAAGACCCTTGGCAATAAAACCAATACCGAGCCACCAAGCGATAGAACGCCATCCCGCCGACGGAACAATAGAAAAGAAAGCAATTCCAACGTGTACCAGACAAGCGGAGGTTAGAACCATAACAGGGACAAGTGCAAAAACATGGGATCGGCTGTTCATCAAAATAGCCAGGCCTGTCCCAAAAGCTGCAATAGAAAAACCGATCGCTAGTTTCCGTGGATGAGAATGCTGCCGAACTACGGAACCAACCTCGATGAGAAAGTAGCAGGAAAGACTCATTGTGAGAATGGCGACGGCCGCAGCGGTTAGCGCCAAAAAAGAGGTACGTCCGAAAACCCAAGAAACGATGTCCAAGCCGGCGGTGATAAAAAAAAAGAAATAAGCGATGATCCAGCTGGAAAAGAATCGATGAGAATAATG
Organism: Myxococcales bacterium; assembly: GCA_050288705.1. Lineage (GTDB taxonomy): Bacteria > Myxococcota > Myxococcia > Myxococcales > UBA5297 > JBNKEI01. Next base: position 6,044 of record JBNKEI010000170.1, on the reverse strand, counting down.
GCCGGCGAGAAAAAGCGAGACCCCAAGAATCACGCCGGTCCAGGTGAGCTGATAGAGATATTGGACCGACATATGCCCCCCAAAAAAGTGTTACTAAGCCTCTTGCATAACTTTTTGGCGAACACAAGCGCTCAGTAATTTTGAAGCACATGCTTCATGTCATTAGGCATGCTCGTTGGTCAGTACGCAATACCCTTGAACCGTCTGGGTACAAGACACGGCAGAAACATTTTTACTCGTGTCAAGATCATGTTTCAGGTAGTCTTTTTTGCCTCAAAAACCTTACAGGATGCGAGGCATATGAGGCATATCATGAAAAATCGTGGACTATTCGTTGGTGCATTTTCAATATCCGTGGTTCTTAGCACTCTTGGGTATTTCGTAGGTTTAGCCAAGGGTGCCGGAATTCCCTCCGAACGAACCTTGGCTTATTCGGGGACACTTACAACAACGGATGGCACGCTCTTATCTGGAACCAAGAAAATCGAACTCCGTCTCTGGGATGCTGAAGAGGCAGGCAGTATTCACTGCGACGTAACTAGAGATGCAATACCACTAGTATCGGGATATTTTCAGATTGAAATGGGACCAGATTGCGTCAATGCTATTCATCAATTTGCTAATCTTTGGTCGGAAATAATTGTTGATGATTATTCGCTAGGTCGCACTCGCCTCAGTGCGGTCCCTTATGCTCTTGAAGCCAACAGCGTTTCAGGCGGAACTGTTGATGTTACAAGTGTTCGCGCGTCATCCATTTCGATCGCCGGAAAAGAGGTTATATCCAGCGTGAATCGAGGTGATGGGCTGATAGGAGACGGAACATTATCTGGGCCACTTACAGTTGACTTTAGCAAAATAGCACGTAAAACGCATAACCATTCGTCAGCGGATTGTCATTGGCTAGGAACTTTCGACATAGGTACAAAACGTGGTATAAAATCTAGCGAATGTGAAGAAGGTGAATTCATTGCTGGAATAAAGTTCATAAACTCCCCTGATCGTAATGACGCTCTCGACATGTGGGATATTAAATGTTGTAAGATGAAATAATTATGAGGCGGTTTATCATCACATTATAAAAATCGATTTGTCTAAGAGGGTGTGTTCTATAGAGAAAATTTGCGAATTTAAGTCATAGTCAGCCGATGAAGCATAAGACGAATCATGCATAGTTGAATATTGCAAATACTTGAAATAATTGTTCGTTCATATTTTTTCGACAATAGACGATAACGATTTAACCATCCAAACGTTCGTTCGAATCTAATTTGAAGAGGTTTAAACTTTTCTTCTTTTTTTACCATCAGATCGTAATGCAATCCGAACCTGCATTTTTGTTTCCTTCTCGATAAGCGATTTCACTTTGCCACGATATCCTCTATCAGCAAATGCAATTTTGAGACTCGAAAAATTTTGTTTAACTTCTTTGAATATATCAAAAGCAGCATCGCGATCTTGAATTGAAGCACTTGTTACATAAACAGCAAGAAGTAATCCAAGCGAATCAATAATTAAATGACGTTTTCGTCCTTTCACCTTTTTGCCAGCATCGGCCAACCTTCGGGCAAAACTGCTTGACCTGGCCTTCGAAAAGGCGCTTAATTTTTCCTATCTGCTTATACATTCAACCTCTACAAAAACTGATTCATCTCAGAACCATTGCTTTTTCGGGACAGATCTCCTGACAGCAGAAACAGGTGACACAGAGCTTCATATCAGCGACCGGGAGATCGTTCTCCATGGAGAGGGCCGATACCGGGCAATGAGCTATACATGCCCCGCAGGAGGTACAAAGTTCAAGATCAGCGGTTGGCGTGACTGCGCATATACTGCATATCATTTCCTGAATACCCTCATTATTTATAATGGCTTCGCCTCCCAATGGGGGAAGTTTATAGTCCCGGATAACCGGCATCGTCCCCTCGATTTGTATTTCTTTTGAGTCAAAACTTCCCAACCCATCATTCTTGGCTTTTACGAGAAACGGAAGTTTGCCTGGATCAAGACCCATTATTCGAGACACAGTAGCGTCAAGGGCCACGGCATTATCGGAAGCGATTATCAAACCAACGTCACGCAAATCTGGTGAAGCCGGGCCATTTCCTTCCATACCGGTAATTGCGTCCATAATAATAAAGTCAGGTATACGTAGCTTGAATACATCGACAATAACCTCATGAAAGCATGCTGGGGACCCTGCCAGGCGGTGAAGTTTTGCTTTTTGCGCACCAGGAAGAATACCGTAGCTGTTTTTAATTGCGCCGCTTATGACTGTAAGTCCGTGGGTTTTGAATTTTGGGACACTAATTAATATATCCGCATCCATAATGTCTGCTGACACGCCCACCTGAGGCATAAGGTCGCTTCGAAAAGGAAGATGCCTCATCTCGTTGCCGATGTTCTTGAAATACCCTTTGGCTGCTTCCATCAGACCGGTATCTATAAAAGACCTCTCGTTGTCTCCATAATTGATGAGCCCCGGATTGTCTCCAACAATGATTTCAGCCGGAGCCAAAGACTCAACTTTCTCAACAACAGCCTGCAGAAAAGGTGCGTGGGTAACAATGTGCTCTTCTGCCTTTGAAGACCGAAGCACGTTCGGCTTTATAACTACCTTTTTACCCCTAATATCTAGAGGAAACATGCGAAAAGCCCGGTCAACAGCATTATGGCATATTTCATATGATGCTGGCTCAATCATGACACGATGCATAGCATTCCTTTATTCAGTTCATTCCCTAAAAATCAGACAACACTAGACTATTAACTAAGCCTCCTGTTTTGCAAGGTTTTTCGTCCATTCATTCATTGCACAGGATTATCATAGCTGTTAGCGACAAAAAAATTAGATCTATCGGAAAACCAACATTAGAAAAGCAGCCTAAATTCCGGCTCAAGAGAGAACATATAAAAAATACGAGTGATAAAAATACATAAGGTTTAATAGCTGGTTCTTTTACTATCTAAGCATCAACCACAATCTCAACAACTATTCAACATAATGTTTAATATCATTTTATATAATACATCAGCCTTAAGCCCAAAAAAAAGAAGCATTGTCGGCCTTGCGTTCCCTCGTGTTTTTTGCAAAGCACAAACTCGCTTACCTACAGCACCCGCAGTGTCGCTATCACAATGGTCGGCTGGGTGGCTGGTCCAATCCCTGGCGGCTACTCACTGGGATTAAGCGGGTACCGCTGGGTGCGCTGTGGGAATTGGGAAACTCACTGCGTATTGGCGGTTGGCATGGACGCCGCGTTCAGCTGTCGGCGACCTTTTGAAAAATAACCATGTTTTTTGGCTGGCAACGTCGAGCATAACGCCGCCAACCTTAAAAATTTGCCAGCCAGCAGGCTTGTGGTACGAAGGCTGTCTACTCATCCTCGCTCTGCAAGACGAAGTACTTCTAATCCTATTGCCGCTTGGAATACTCCCAGAACAATGCCCGAACGCTTATTTGCAGAAACATCAAGTATTCGCTGATACCATCGTGGGCCCTTCGGCCAAGCCCAAAGCCGGACATACCGCTTAGGCCCCAACGCGTAGGCAACAACATCACCAATCATCGCTACACCAAGAACTCCTAACGCCCTCCTAGTGCCATTACTCATAACCGCCCCCTGGACCGTCTATTGGTCCTAATGCATTAATGAGCAGCGACAACACCAATGGCAAGTGGTAAAAGTGTTCTTGTTTTTTTTCGCTCTGACACCATACACTACCCTGTTTAAATATAATAAATTGTATCTTATTGATATATTCCAATCTCCCAGAAACGACTTGTTGCCTTTAGCTTCTTGCGATATTTACTCCGTCCATTCTATGCAGGCATATAATTAGTGACAATTGTATTTGAAACATGCTAGGAATATTTTCCTATCTGCGTCATATATCTTGGTTTTTTTCCATCAATACTATACGCACTTTTTCCGAAAGATCCTGTTGTTGATATTGTTTATATCCTAGTTTTTGATATAACCGTATATTGTCAGCGCTTTTCGTGCCAGTGAACAATTGAAATCGTTTTGCCTTGGGAAAAGTTGCCTCTATGTTTTTCATTAGCAGAGATCCAATTCCTTTGCGTTGATATTTTGGATGGACAATCAGCCTGCCAATCTTGCAAGTATCAGAATCTAATAATGCCCTTACTGACCCGACAATTCGGGCCTCACACTGTGCTTTAAGAAAAACATTATTTTCATACTCTGCCATAATTTCGTCAAGTGTCTGCATTAGAGGAGGAATCGTCCAATCATCATACTGAATAGCCTCCTTTTGATATGAGATCTTCTGCAGTTCTAAAATTTTGGGAATGTCATCTCTATCTGCCCGAATTATTTTAATTTCCATAACTTTCTTCGATTCAATAATGAGCTTTACACCTTAAAGCTGTTGACAATTTTTTTAAGGCTAGAGGCCAAGCGGTACAGGGCCTCTGCGTTGTTGTTTATTTCTTGACCGTTATTAGAAATATCCACAGATACTGTGGAGACAGAATTAACATCCTGGGTAATTCCATCCGCCATGGCTGAAATATGATTTACATGTTCATCAACCTCGATAAGTCCTTGGGATGCCTGTGAAATATTTGTTGCAATTTCATCTGTGGCTGATGATTGTTCCGCCACTGAAACTGTAGAGTAACCCGTCCTTCCAACCTTTTTCTTCATGATGATGTCAGTGAGCGCCGAGGCATTGAGAGGCATTCCAATAAATACCGAGAATTCCTTTTTATCCGATAAAATAGGTGCACACACCACAATAATCAGCTTGCCCATGGATTTTGATTTGACTAAATCGCCGACAACAGGTTTGCTATCTCCTTGTGGCAGCGATTATTGCGTGAAGCCATGTGGCTGGAAAGTGACGAAAGGCGAAATAATCACTGATATCATAAAAATGACGTTCAGTAGCTTTTCCCTTTGGTTTCACCTCGTTTTCGACAAATAGGACAGGATTTCATTCTTGTGCCGCTCCACGTAGGCGCAACTGGGTTCCGTTTCGCATGAACGGCATTTGAGATCGTAGGTGGAGTTGATGGTCCCGCACCGAGGACAGGCGTAGTGTGCCAGCATTTCTTCATACCACTTGGCGTAACCCACCTCTTTGATTCGCTTCTGGTTTTCCCATAGTTCGATTCGATGGGGAAGTTGCTCCTTGAACTCTCGCAAGTCCTCGCAGGGGTATTCCTCGCATTCCACACAAAAATCAATCCCTTTTTCTTTGGCACAATCCACTATTTTGCATTTATTCTTGCAGAAGTAGCTGCGCTTTTCGGCTCGGCATCCCTCACACTCCCATAATTCAGGTGGCGTGTTGTAAACCTCTGCAACAGCCGTAAATCGTTTCGGTTCCTTTTCCGTTGTGCCGATATAAAGCGTGCAGGCGGGACAGAACAGTCCACAGACGGCGGCGAGTTTAAAATCATTATCTGTCGTCATCACTTCTCCATAATCGAACATTTTTTATATCCGTCATCGCAACTTGCCAACATGAACGCAAGGCCCCAATTGAAATAGGGATCAAAGGTCGTTGACCCCAGAGCAAAATGCTGATGGTGCACCAAAAACAGTGTTTTGCCCAGCTGATGGGATCAACTATTACGCCGAAAGTGTTGGTTTTCGGATCATACCGAAGCACGTCACCATTTTTTGGTTACTCCCGCTAAAGAATGCGACCTTGCTCGGCCGCACATGCAACATTGCACTGAAGTACACGCCACCTTGGTCGGTGGTGCGGTCTCCGGTTCTGTCGCATTAATTGACACAGAGTCAAAAATTCACTGTAGTATGGCCAAAATTTTAATGCGACAGAATCTAGTGTATTACCTAACGATTCAGCGTTGAATGGTCTAGATTGATACCTCGTTCAGCCGTCATTTCTTCCACGTTCCGATAACTTAAGGGGTACGCTATATACCAACGCACGCAGATCATAATGATATCTTGAAGGAATCGTCTACGTTTGAAGTCGAGCATACCGCATCCTACATCAAATGCCGCTTTGACGACTCGTAATGTATGCTACAAAACTAGCCAGATTTT
>JBNKEI010000169.1:0-66406 GCA_050288705.1 Myxococcales bacterium | reverse complement strand
TAACCCGCTGACTTTCAGAAATTCGATGAAGAAAGGCAACTGTCCGAGCGGTGTCACTGCGGCTCTGGGATCCCACTCAACGTGGATTCGTCCTCCGAAGGTGTCGAGCGCCACACTCGCGTTTTGACGTGCTAACGCCTTGCTTTTCCCCTCACCCATTGGGTGACTCCTTTTTGCTTAGGAAACAGCCAGAAAAGCCTTACCGAACAAGCGCTTAGCATTGCAATAATAAAGCTCTACTGCCGTTTTTAGGATCATCTGAGCTTGTCTTTGCAAATGGTACAAGTCGCTTGATCGCCATTCCGGAGAATGTATGATGCTGGAGATGCAGAACTGGACTAGATTGGAATTTACCTGAAAACACTGCTAAATGTCGTCGTGAGAGGCAAATGCCCGAAATAAACAAGAGGTCTCGCAGTACTTGGGGCGACTGACGATGCGTTTTCAAGGTATTTGGCTGCTGCGGCAGAGAAAATATGTTTTCGGGATTATAAATGGAAGCTAAAATTTGGTTTCTAACATAGGGCATTTATGATACGGATTGCAATATTGAATAATTATCTCTCTACCTTCGGCGGTGGAGAAAAAAATACCTACGCATTAGCTAATGTTATCTCGAAAATGGGTTTTTCGGTTGATGTTCTTACATTCGAGAGCAAGGTGCCGTCTAATAGTGAAATTGATTCTTTTTATGGCCCTGATCATTCAGGATTTTGTATTCGCACTGTTCCTGGTGGAAATTTGGATGAAAATGGAAAAAATGAAGAGCTGACCAAATTTTTGCGTCCATATAGTGTTTTCATAAACCAAACTGCAGCATCTAGTTTCCCTAATCCTTGCCCATTGGGTATTTACTTCGTAATGTTTCCCTTTCAGGCAGCAGGTAAGTGGCTCGAAACCTACGCTTATTATATTTGTAATTCAGAATTCACCCGTTTTTATACTTCTCTTCAATGGGGGGCATCACTTCATACTAAAGTGATATACCCTTGTGTGGAAAAGCGATTAATAGATGAAAACTTTTCTGAGCGGGAGCCAGAGATCTTAAGTATTGGTCGGTTTTGTTGGGATGGTCATGCAAAAAACCAGGATCTTCTTGTAGATGCGTTTGAAAGAATTTTGCCATCTATGCCTGGTTGGCGACTTACACTTCTTGGACGAGTTCATGATGACGCGGATACTCTAAAACGAATGGAAACGCTTCGCGAGCGTTGTAAGGGACTTCCGATCCGCTTTGAGTTGAATGTATCTGATTCTGACAAAATAGCGGCTCTTCGCCGAGCTTCAATTTTTTGGCATGGAACCGGTATTGGAAAACAAGAACCACGCGACGCCTCCAAAATGGAGCATTTTGGTATTGCGGTTCTTGAGGCGATGCTTTTTGGCGTAATTCCAATGTGTTTTCACCGCGGGGGGCCCAGGGAGATCATTCGTCACGGCGAAAGCGGATTTCTGTTTTGTAGTTTTGAAGAATTACAAGCTTTTTCTGTCGCGGTGGTGAATAATTCTCAGCTTCGGAAGCGAATGAGTCAAGCAGCAGCAATACGTGCTAACGACTTTTCTCGAGCAAGATTTGACAGCGACTTGCGAGTTTTCTTTTCAAACATAATTTCTCTTCCGACCGAATATTTGCAAGGAGTCGGCCTATGAAAGTTACAGTTATTATTGCCAGCCATAATGGGAAAAAGTTCTTGGCTGGATGTATAGAAGCCATAAAGGAGACAATTTTACCTCCTGGTGTTAGTCTTCAAGTAATAGTCGTTGACAATGGCTCGAATGATGGAACTGCTGATTGGCTTAAACAGTTTTCTATGGTTGAAACAATAGTTTCAAAACACTCTATGGGTTTTTCTCAGGCGAATAATGCCGCCCGCTCGCTTGCGCAGGGGGAAGTAGTTGTTTTTTTGAATAACGATACCAGGGTAGATAAGAATTGGTTGATGCGACCTTTAGAAATACTGGCGCTGGATCCTGAAGTAGTTGCGGTCGGCTCGAAGTTACTATTTATGCATCGGTTTGTTCGTGTTCGCATTGTGCGTCCCCAGGGAGGAAGGGTTCTTGTTGGAACGCGAATTTTTGGAAATGATTTGGACAATAAAATTCGGTGGTCTTCAGATGCCTCAGAATTATTTCCAATTAATGGCCAATTTGGAAGATGGCTTTCAAATAGCGATATTTACTTGCCTATTGCAATTCCTGAACTTGAGTCAGAATTGTCGTCGTTTCCAACGCTGAGCTTTTTAGGTTTTGAAGGAGAACAAAAAACAATTATTGAAATCTCAGGACGTAAACAAGTTCTATCTGCGATACCTGGAATTGCAATAATTCCGGATATGCAACAAAGTAAAGGCATTAGCCTTGTACAGAATGCAGGCAGCTTTGTTCGCAAAGATGGATCGGCTGGAGATGTTGGTTCCGGAATAGAAAATGAGGGGTCAAGTTGGGTGATCGAAGAAGAAGTGCCTTCTCTTTGTGGCGCTGCTCTAATTGTACGCCGCTCAGCTCTTGACGCTGTAGCATGGTTCCCCGAATACTATGGAATGTATTATGAGGATACTGATCTTTGTCTACAGCTACGCCAGCATGGCGGAAAATTGATATTTTGCCCAGATTCAATTGTAAATCATTATCATACGGGCACCAATCGAGAACATTCGCCACACTTCATACAAAATGTCGCGTGCTCTTCTTTTCTGTTTACAATGCGTTACGGTAGCGTTAACAGCATCAAAGCTCTCCTGAGACAGCGTCTGCGTGATTTGGCGTCCGAATGTAGTAGAAAGGACGGCTTGTCGTTGCGAAAAACCTGTCATAATGCACATGGTTTTCGCGGAACATTACAGGCAATACTTGCTTTGCCTTTGGTTGCGAAGGCTCGATTAAAGAGTCATTTGGCGCATTCATCAAATGCTGATCTTCTTTGTGTTGAGAGAAAACCTTACTTGCCTTCCAATGAAACAAAATAAAAATCTATTAAAGCGCCAGACGATGAAAGGACAACGATGCTTAAAAAGCGCGATCCAGACCTCGCAGCACGACCTAACAAATACGCTCACCCCAATGGGCTCGTACTTGATGGTCAGGCAGCTCTTTTTTCTGGCTACCAAGAGTTTTCCTTCGAGCCAAGAAACAAAGCCTTGCGAGCGATAGGCGATGCTTTGGCCCAAAAAGAGAAATTGGTGGAGAGTGTTTTTACGCCGCGCTACATGTCTGGCCGAACAATACTCGATTTAGGAGGTAACAACGGCTTCTTTTCTTTCAAAGCACTCTTGTCCGGAGCGTCTACGGCCACTGTGGTTGACCTTGATGCCGAATGCATAACTAACCTGAATAGAGCTAAGTCTCACTTTTTAGAGCTGCCCATCCGAGCGCAGAACCAAAACATCGATCAATGGAGTGATCCCGCGGATGTCGTTCTTGCTTTCGCTCTCGTGCATTGGATTTATTCGTGTACGTCACGCATTCTTTCTCTAGATGGAATTGTCGAAAGACTAGCGAACCTAACTCGAGATTTTCTAGTGGTCGAATGGGTAGATCCGGCAGATCCACTAGTTCAAGGTTTTTACCACACCGAAACCCAAGAAGGAGCGAAGGCTCAACCGTACACGTTTCACGATTTCATCTCCGCGCTTTCGTCGCAGTTTTCGTCGGTAGAGCTATTAGGCGAAATAAGCCCAACCCGCCGCATCTTTTTAGCCACTAAGCGCACTTTGCCAGACTTTTCCTGGGAAGCCCCTTTGGTATTTCCCAGAGATACGGTTATTTCTTCTAGCCAGCTTTGGTCGTGCAACGAGAATAAGTTTTGGAGCCGGGTTTATAAACTCGATGGTTACATTTATAAGCAATGCATTCCGCCGCTCGCAGAACGAGAAGTTAAGGGGGCGGCTGTTTTGGGCGAAAAATTTGACATTTTGGAGCAGCACGAATCTTGGTGGCTGCTCCGGCGGCCGTATGTGGATGGAGAGTCTCTCGATGAACGGATGGCGCGAGAACACCTTTCACATGAGGGAGTGCTACGTCTTCTTCTCGGTCTTGTGGAAATCGTATCCCGCTTGTGCGAGGCAGGTATCGTGCATCGCGATCTACACCCGATCAATGTCATTCTCGATATGACTGACAAGCCACATCTCATTGATTTCGGTTGGGCGACCTTCCCTGGAACATACGATTTTACGCCTCCCTACCTTGGTGCTGATGTTTTCTTACCAGCAACACGAACCACCATAAGCATACGTCCCCCTGAGGGGACTGGGAATGATCTTTATGCAATTGGGCAAATTGCACGATGGTTCTGCCGAACGGAAAGTACTTCCCCTGCCATCCGATTTTTGGGCGAATGGCTCGGTCATCAGAATTACGATTTTCGGCTAAGAGACGCAGAATCGGCAAGACGGTATATCGAGCGTATGCTCGAAGACACTGCTGGAAGAGATTCGATTGCGCCACCTATTCTCGAAAACGAGTTTTTTCGAATTGCCGAAGATGCTTTGAAGGCTGTCGCAATAATCGAGCGCGAGGCTCAAGTGCAGGAAGCCGCGAGTCGTACGGAAGTATCTCGACTCCGTGCTGAGTGCGCCGCAGCTTCCGCAGAACGCGATGCTGCACGAGCGAGCGCAGAGAACCGAGCAAGAGAAATTGCTCTCCTCCAACAGGAATTGATACAAGCCCGGAACGATCGGGATTCCGTGCAAGGGCAGCTCCATCTGCTAAAAAATTCCATTGGACTGCGGTTCATCAATTGCGGAAAAAAGCTCCCTGGAGCTTATCGTGCTTATCTAAAAGCCAAAAGGTTGTATCAGGGGCCATGATGACTGAAGGCGAAGCAATTGTTGATCAGCAAAAATGAGATTCCGATTTTGCCTTTAATATTGTGTTTTCGAAGTAATTGTTGCGCGCGATTAGCTTATTGACTTTTGTGCTTGATCTAAAAAAGCAGCTATTCCTGTATTGATTCCTTTCATTGGGAAATCAATCGCGCTAGTCAATTTGCCAATGCTAAGTCCAGCTTTTAAAGGACGCTTGGCTTTCTGTCGAAGAGAAGGGGTATCAACCGGCTCAATCAGAGAGCTAGGTAATCCAAGCGCTTGCGCAGCTTGGATTGCGAAGTTGTATCGGTCAATAACATCAGGGCCGGCAATATTATAAATACCGGAAGCATCTATCTCGACAAGGCCAGCAATCGCCTGAACAAGATCAGGTGCGTAAGTAGGGCTGGAAATTTGATCGACAGGAACCCGCATGCGCTCTCCACTGTGTAGCCGATTCCAAAGCTGCATCATAAAATTCATACCACGCTCGTGGTAACTGTAAACTACTGTAGTTCGGACGGAAAGGTTTCTTGGTGAAGATGAAAGAACCAGCCTTTCACCGTCAAGTTTGGACTTTCCATACACACTTATAGGCGAAACCGGGTCATTTTCGGAATAGGGACCGTTAGTTCCGTCGAATACGTATTCGGTAGAAAAGTAAATGACTTTACAGTCAATTCCATTGCATTCGTTAGCAACTATGCCTGGGCCTTCGGTATTAATCGCCTTAGCGAGATGGGGTTCGATTTCACATTGCTCGACATTGGTTAGAGCTGCAGTTAGTATGCAGGTTGCGGGTCTTACAGACCGGATTAAGTCTCGAACTGCGTCATGATTTTGGAGATCAACGTGGTAAGTTGAGCTGTTGGGTATGACCAAGCTGTCGGCACCCACCACCTCAAAGCCTCGTTTTTCAAACTCAGACAGACATATTTGTCCTACCTGACCTGAGGCGCCAATAATAAGAATGGTTTTCATGTTTTAACCCTTTGCTGTTTTGGATGAATTAATTCAATAAGTTCTTTCGCAAAGTTAATATGATTGGCAAAAAAACGTTTTTGTTGAAGTTTGATAGTGTGTAGCCATTCGCGGGTAATAGTTTTAGCCGCCCTGAATTTCATATCAGCATTCATTTCAGTGTTTTCTAAAATATATTTCCTGACTTGCCATCGCTCTTGTGCTTGTCGATTAATATCGGAAGTGCTACGAACACAATCTGAATGAGTCCTATGAAAGTTTAAAGGGCGAGAAGTGAAGTCGACGTCGGACTTCATTAATATTTTTGTCCACAGTAGCCAATCTCCGCAGAGATGCATGGTTTCATCAGCGCCTCCGACTTGTTTGAATAGAGTTTTTTTAAAGAGAACGGCGCTAGCATTTGGAATGGTATTTTGAAAAAACAAATACCTGGAGCATTCATCGTTTCCTTTGTTTTGAAAATCGCTACCCCATCGTTTCGGGTCAAGCTGGTGAGTCATGTCTTCATGAGAAAACAAAGTATTGCCTAACTGGTCGACGCCGAGTGACTGGCAATATGCCAATCCCACGTTTGCATGGCCTTCAAGACGATTTACTAGAGTCTCCAAAAGACTTGGGTCCGCATAATCATCCGATTCGGCTATCCATATATATTTGCCTTTAGCATGTTCAATTCCTCTATTCCATTGCGTAAAGGGACTTCCGCTGTTGATTCTGTTCTCGAAAAACCGGAAACGAGGATTGCTGCGATATGCAGAAACAATGTTCAAACTGTCGTCCGACGACGCATCGTCCAGAAACAATATTTCAAAATCTTGAAAAGATTGGTTAATCACGCTATCTAAGCGCTGTTTCAAAAACCTTTCATGGTTGAAATTAGGAATTATAATGCTTACTAAAGGCATGATTAGCGTTCCTCAAGACTAAACTATCAACTATCAACATTTCTCCCTGTTCAAAATATTTTCCCACCAAACCTTGTTTTTTTTGTACCAAAGAACCGTGTTTTTCAGAGCTTCTTGGAAACTATGCAGCGGCTCCCATCCTAGCTCCTTGCGTGACTTGGTGGCATCAATGGCGTATCTTCGGTCATGTCCCAGTCTGTCGTCCACAAATTGAATTAATGAACGTGGTTTGTGAAGTATTTCCAGAATGGAATGTACCAAATCAATATTCTGTTTTTCATTAGAAGAGCCAAAGTTGTAAATATTTCCGGGAATTCCCTTTTCCAGGGCAGCAAGCAAACCCCTGCAATGGTCTTCTACATAAATCCAATCTCTAATGTTTTTCCCATCACCGTACACAGGCAATGGAAGGTCACGTAAAGCATTTGAAATCATTAAAGGAATTAGTTTCTCCGGAAATTGAAAAGGTCCAAAATTATTCGAGCATCTGGTAATCACCAAATCTAGTCCGAAGGTATGAAAGTATGCTAATGCGAGCAAGTCTGCCCCCGCCTTAGATGCTGAATAAGGTGATGATGGAGCCAAAGGTGTCTTTTCTGTGAAAAAACCAGAGGGACCCAAAGAGCCATATACTTCATCGGTGGAAACATGCACAAAACGTTTCACGCCAAATTCTCTTGCTGCTTCGAGAAGGACCTGCGTTCCGCGTACGTTCGTTTCAATAAAAATAGCTGGCGAAAGTATAGATCGGTCCACATGACTTTCTGCAGCCAGATTCATAATCGCGTCGATATTCTCGCTCCGAATTATTTCTCCAACCAATTCGCCATTGGCAATATCTCCTCGAACGAAGCGATACTGTACATGTTTTTCTACATCTGAAAGATTTTTTACATTTCCGGCGTAGGTCAGTTTGTCTAGATTAACTATTTTCCAGGTAGGACGTTCTTTAATCAGCATTCGGATTAGGTTAGATCCTATAAAGCCGCAACCGCCAGTAATAAGAATATTCATATATTCTCCTGTATGGCCATAAATAGATCAACCATCCTGACGATCCCATTGGTAAGGAATATGATTTTCATGAGGGTCAACTCGATACTCATCGGGCTCTTGATAGTTGTAAGGATGAGTAGTTATGTTAACAATAATGGATTCCGAATCTCCAATATTTTTAAAACCATGCCAGATGTTTGGTGGAATTTGCACGAGTTGCTGGTTATGCTCACCTAAAAAGAACTCATTTACCGCATTTTTAGTGGGGGAATCCTCGCGTTCGTCGTACAAGGCTAATTTGATCATACCTTTGACGCATGCAAAATTGTCAGTTTGTAATTTGTGATAGTGCCATGCCTTGGTTACCCCTGGATACATGGTTGTCATATATGTTTGACCAAATTCAGTGAAAACCTCGTCATCGCGACGCAGTATTTCCATGAGTCGACCGCGCTCGTCAGGAATTACTCTTAATGGCTTTATGTGCACACCGGAAATTCGTACTTTGGTCATGATATCTCCTAGACAGATACTGCGTTCAGTTCGCGTTTAGATTTTGCGAAAGATTGGCTGGTTAGAACTAAACTATTAGCGTGTTGAAGTGAGTCAAAAGTGCCCGCATCGGTCCACCATCCCTCTAGAAGGTCATATTCCAGTTCTCCATTGGTTAGGTAGGCATTATTAACATCAGTAATTTCTAATTCTCCACGAGCAGAAGGTTTAAGATTGCTGATGAGATCATAAACTTTGTAATCATATAAGTAGATCCCGGTGACGGCTAGATTCGACTTAGGCTTTTGGGGTTTTTCTTGAATACCAGTAATTTTTCCATGCGTGATTTCGGCCACCCCATAACGATGAGGATCGTGTACTTCCTTGAGAACAATGCGCGCCCCCTTTTGTTGAGCCATGAATCGCTCCACAAATGGTCGAATGGAGTCCTGAACAATATTATCACCTAATACTACACAAACCGGACTTCCAGCGGAAAAATTCTTGGCCAACCCTAGCGCTTGGGCAATACCGCCGGCTTCGTCTTGTACTTTATAGGTAAAACGACAACCAAATTCTCGGCCTGAACCAAGAAGAGTCACCACGTCTCCCATGTGATCTACGCCGGTAACGATTAGAATCTCATCGATCCCTGTCTCAATAAGCTTTCTAATAGGATGATAGATCATAGGTTCCTGACCAACCGGCAATAAGTGTTTGTTAGTAACCTTGGTAAGAGGAAAGAGTCTCGAACCGGTTCCACCTGCAAGTATCACGCCCTTCATTGTAGAACCTCCGGGTATTGCCTATTATCTTGCGGAATCATTTTTAGACTGACTCGGCAAATAAGGTTTCGTATTTCTGCACCATAGTTCTTGTACTATATACCTCGAGGATTTTTTCGAATGAACTTCTTGCTAACTCCTTCCATCGATCTCGGTTTTTGCAAATCTCGGTCATTGCATTTCCAAGTTCTCTGACTAGTTCAGCCGATACATACCGATGCGCGTCGCGGATCTCTTTCTTTTTTGCGTTGGCAGGACGGTCTATATAGCTTTTTACTAGAATTCCAGCGGGATAATGCGTCAAAAGCTCTTGGGCTCCACCGGTGTTCGTTAAAACTAAAGGTAGTCCGTGTGCGGCTGCTTCTAATGTGCTCAGGCTGAATCCTTCTACTATCGACGGAAGCACAAAAGCATCGGCTGCAGCGTAAAACCGGTCAATGTCGATGTCGAAATCTTGGAGCCGCACACGCTCATCAAGGTCGAGACGCTTTACTAAAGCGCGACATTCTTTCAAATAGTCAGGATAAAAAATAGCTCCAATGCAGATCAATTTGGCATTTGGATAAGTAGGCGCTATTCTTGCAAAAGCATGTAGAAGGGCAAGATGTCCTTTGCGAGGTTCAAAGCTTCCAGTTAGTAAAAAAATGAAAGAATTGTTGCTCCAACCTAGCTCGCTTAAAACTTTAGCGCGTAGATCTTCTTTGTATGGGTTCATCGTATGGTAATCGTGCGCATTAGGAATGACGGTTAGCTTGGACTCGGGTATAAAAAATCGTTTTTGTGAATAATTTTTGACTGATGATGATACCGCGACAAAATGGTTAATATTTTGAAAAGCCCAAGAGAGTTGGGCGGAGCGTAAATGACTAATCCATATGAAGCTATTGTGAAGCACGTGGATATTAGGAATTCCAAGGGTGCTAGTAATAGGTGCTCCAAAGACAGAATAATGTGAATTAACTATATCAATTTTATGCATTTCTAATATTTGTCGGTAGGTCTTAGTGCTTCTGCCTAAAAAATGAATTGGTATTCCAGAATTTTCGAGTTTTTGTGCGACCAACCCCCCTTTTTCGACGCAAGCTACGACCGGACGAAATTTTTCTTTGCTGAGATTTTGTACTAATCGAAAGACCATTTCTTCCATACCTCCGCGGTCAAGCGACTTTACTTCTACTAGGAGGTTAAGAGGTGCTTCCGGGCATTTCGCAGGCGCAGCTTTCCTGTTGGAAAATAAACGAGAGCGCCCAAGTCTTATTGCTTTACGTACAGGTTGTAGGGCGCGCAATGTATGTGCTAACGCTAATCTTCTCAAAATAATCATAATGTAACCATGTCGGTGCTTTAGGAGCTTCTTTGGAGAAAGGTGCAAATAGCTATACCATTCCCCGAGCAACCAAACACTCGGCGACTTGTATCGCGTTAAGCGCCGCGCCTTTCCTCAAATTGTCAGCACAGACAAACAACTCCAGCCCATTTTCTTGGCTGATATCCTCTCTAATCCTCCCCACGTGCGCATAGCTGTCGCCGGCGGCTAGCATGGGCATGGGATAGATTTTGTTCTCGGGATCGTCCAGTACTTTGACTCCGGGCGCGTGACGAAGAATCTCTCGTGCTTCCTTCGCTGATAGTTTTTTTTGGGTAGAAATGTTAATTGCCTCCGAATGTCCAAAAAAGACCGGAACACGAACCGCGGTAGCGCTAATGCGCATGTTTGGCTCGTTCAAAATCTTTTTGGTTTCATCCACTAACTTTAGTTCTTCGCGAGTATAGCCATTATCTGTAAATTGATCGATATGGGGCACTACATTGAAAGCAATACGATGGACAAAGGTCTTGATTCGAATCTCTCTAGCGTTCATTAAGTCGGAAGTCTGTTGTTCTAGCTCTTTAACGCCTTGCTGTCCTTTTCCAGAAACTGATTGATAGGTAGAAACCACAATCCTTGTAATTCCAGCGGCATCATGTAGCGGTTTAAGCACAGTGGCCATTTGAATCGTCGAGCAATTGGGATTGGCTACAAGTTTGCTATGGCGGGCTAACTCCAAAGCGTCGGGATTTATTTCTGGCACTACCAAAGGTATGGAGGAGTCCATCCGGAAAGCGCTGGAGTTATCAATTACTATTGCCCCTGCTTTGGTTGCAATTGGAGCCCACTGTTTAGAAATTTGTGCGCCCGGAGAAAAAAGTGCCAATTCTATTTCTCGAAAGTGCTCGGCAGTTACTGTCTGAACCGATATTTGATTGCCGCGAAACTCAAGTTTTGTTCCTTCGCTATGAGGGCTGGCTAGCAACGTAAGCTGCTTGACTGGAAAATCTCTTTCCTCTAACACTCGAAGCATCTCGAGGCCCACTGCGCCGGTGGCTCCGAGAATGGCTACTCGAAAATTTCTTTTCATTAGGTCTCCTATAGGTAGGCGATAGGCTGGTCGGTCAGTCTAGCAGAAGATATCCTACAAATGACCAGTCATTTTTTTATTAGGCTTTAACTTAAAGGCGATGTTTGGATTGTGAGTCGGGATTGAGGTAGCGAATAGTAATGCCAAGTAGTGTATTTCGGCATTTAGCATGAAAAGTACGGATTCATGTGTGATAAGCATATATTGGAGACATGTATAGCCACATATTTACTTTACCTGTTGCCTAGTTTTCAATTTCGTGTTTCCATAATAATCAAGGTTTTTTGTAGGGTGTTCTGAAACTCCGCGCGACAATACGAGGTATTCAGAGCTAGCCATGTGGAAAATGTATTTGTTGGCTTCCTGTGCTTATTCATTCAAGGGGCTAACTGGAGCAGAAAAAGAAGGGAAAAGGCGTGAAAGCGAGAGTGATTGTTAGTACGCCAAGAAGTTTCTTTATTATTCTTGCTGCTTGCCTGGTAGTCGCGGGGAGTTTCGCATGTGGGAGTCCCGGTAATGAGACGATAGCCGTTACCGGAGTGACGCTAGAACCCTCGATTCTTAGCCTAAAGGTAGGGGACCCGGCTTTCGCGTTGGTGGCGACAGTATCGCCTTCTAATGCAACCAACACCGCTGTGTCTTGGCGTTCGAGTGATTCCGCGGTCGCATTGGTTAGTGATACTGGCGTGGTGTCTCCAGTTGAGCCCGGAATTGCTACTATAACCGTGACTACTGCAGATGGCGCATGGACCGCGACTTGCGCTGTTACTATTGTTCCCTCTTTTGTCGCAGTTGAGCGCGTGTTGCTTGATAAGAGTACGCTTAATCTAGTTGCAGGCAGCGCGGCAGTCAGGTTAACCGCGACAATTACGCCATCAGACGCAACTAGCAAGAAGTTACTCTGGCAATCTAGTAACGCCAACGTTGCCACGGTAAGTGAAACGGGAGATGTAACGCCGCTGGCAGCAGGTAGTGCCGAAATAGTGGTGAAGAATGCTGATGGATCAAAAATAGCCAAGTGTTCAGTGGTGGTTGCCCCGGCTCCCATTGCTGTCACCGGGGTTGCGCTGGACAAGGAAGAGCTTGTTTTGGCCGTAGACCTTGATGGACAGGTTTTGGTGGCGACAGTTTGGCCTGAAAGTGCGGCTGATAAGGCGGTTTCGTGGACATCGGATAATCTTGAAGTTGCAACCGTCGATGGGAACGGGCTGGTCACCGGCGTGGCAAAAGGCCAAGCCAACATTGAAGTGAAAACCAAAGATGGAGCCTTTACTGCGTCTTGCCTGGTTACGGTTAAACAACTGAAGATTAGAGTGACCGGGGTAACACTAAAGCACGATATTAACCTTGCCGTAGGAGGTTCAACACAGCAATTAACCGCCACCGTATACCCTTTGAATGCGGATTACCAAGCGGTGGAATGGATTACCGCCAACTCGGCGATCGCTACTGTAGAAGATGGCATTGTTACTCCGGTGGCATCGGGTGTGGTAGAAATTACAGTGAAGACTCTGGATGGCGAACACACCGATACCTGCGAAGTGACTGTCCGGCCAGACCCGGTAACTTTGCCCGAAGTAACATATCCAGCTACCGGTCAAATCGTTCTTGCTTGGACTGATCCACGAGATGTAGGAGCGACCAGTATCCAAGTAACCATGCTAGAAGCAGGAAGTGTATTGGGATCGCCCCGAACTGTTCCCCTGGGAAAGCAAAATACAGTTTTTTCTGGTTTAAAAGTCGATACTGAATACAAGTTTTCTATTCAGGTGCTCGGTTCATCGAATACATCATCGGACGAGACAGAGATTACCGGAAAGACGCCAGAACAGGTTGCTGTGAAAGTGTTGAGTCGAATTTTTAATGGCGATACGCTAATGGTGCTCACGGATACAAATGGTTCATCGCCAAATAATGTGGAGACTCATGATTTGGTAATGGCAAATAGTAGCGAAATCCAGAAAAATGATTTCCCAAAAAACTATCGATGGGTTCTATTACCTGGCTTGGCAGATCCAGCAGACTCATCGCTGGTGAGCTTTAGGAATCAGCAGTATATTGGCGACAAGTGGGTTGATACCGAACGCTACATGCACATTCGTGAAGGCGGCTATGATGCACAAGGCCAATACTTTGCCTGGTGTGATTATTCCACTCCCAAACCAACATCGCGCGTAGCGCATGCCGATCCGCTGCCGGAAACGGAAGTTGAAGCGTTTAAAAAGGATTCTACCTTTAGAATGGTGTCACGGTCCGAAGCACCAGGTAAGGTGTACTTTCAATGGATGGGGGATGCAAGTGGTCAATCCTATATTACTCACCTTTGCTTTCATATAGTGGCCATGGATGCAGCTACCTTGGGCATGACAGACGATATCTTTTGGAAAGAGGCTGACTGGGTTATTAGCGATGTGACGGATTTTTCGCCCTGAGTATTCTTTCTTCGCGAGGCATGTTTGGTGGTGTGCTACCCGTTTTTCTGTTACGCAAGGGGCATCTCTTCTCGCGAATTCTGGGTTGGGGGGTAAGGGGAACCCCGCTTGACGCTAGTATTCTCTAGATGACAAACTTAGGAATAAACTGGTAATTCCTAGCTTAGAGGCGCAGCCGATGAAAGCGCAGAAACAAGCTTCGGCAACGTACGAAGAACTAAAGCGCCAGATCGGCCGATACTCGATCGAGCGCCTTCTTGCTCGCGGTGGTATGGCTGAAGTATTCATTGGTCGAGCTTTAGGGCCTGCCGGTTTTAGTAAGCGTGTGGTTATCAAGCGGATTCTTCCTAATCTTGCCCAAAATGGCGAATTCATTTCGATGTTCATGAACGAGGCCAAGTTGGCGGCCTTGCTTGATCACCCTAATATCGTCCAGGTTTTCGATTTCGGGAGGCATTCAAGTACCTACTATATAGCGATGGAATATGTCGAAGGGGAGAACCTTCGCACAATTATGCTGTACTACGCTGCGCAGCAGCGTCGCATTCCTGTTGCGCCAATTCTCGTATGGGTTCAGGGCGTATGTGAAGCGCTGGCTTACGCGCACAAGCTGAAGGCGGAAAATGGGGATTGCTACAACATTGTTCATCGCGACATTTCTCCGGACAACATCCTGGTTTCTAATTCCGGAATTGCCAAGGTGGTCGATTTCGGTGTTGCCAGGGCCAGTACTTTGCAGCGGGATCTTACTACTGCCGGAGTAGTTAAAGGTAAGTTTGCTTACATAGCACCAGAACAGATACTTGGTCAACCAGTTGATCAGCGTGTTGACATTTACTCGCTCGGGGTCACGCTATATGAAGTGTTGGTAGGGCGTCGTCCACACGTTGCCTCAAACGATCTTGAGCTCGTGTATTCCATCATGAATACCGATCCCGAGCCACCGCATTTGGCGCAGCCGGAAATTGACCCCCAGCTTTCCAACATAATCTCCCGAACCATCGCTCGTGATCCTAAGGACCGTTACCCCGATATGCTCGCTGTGCACGCCGATATAGACGATTACCTGAAGTCGCGCGGCTTGCGAGTGAAGAGATCGGAGCTATCCGAAATTGTAGCTCAGGTATCGCAATGGAGTGTCAATAGCGTTCGCAACCGGGAACTTGATAGTTCTTCTTGGAACTGGGACGATTGGGAATGTGAAGAAGAAGCGCCTTCCACCATGGTTTTCGCTGCTGAGGGAACGAATCCTACCACGATTCTTTCAAAACCAGGTGCTCAAACCTCAGATCAGGCTGCTCTGGGAGGTGCTCGGAGAAAACTTGGACTGGGTATTCTCTTCGTATCGCTACTTGCGGTGGTGATTGCAGGTGGTCTTATTGTGCTGCAACGTAGTTCTCCGCCTGCTCCAGTAACTACTCCTACAACTGCTCCAGTAGCTACTCCTATAACAACTCCAGAAGCAAAACCGGTGACCACTATGGATTCGCCAAAAGAGGACCCTGTTTCTGCTTCTCAATCGAGCGTCAGTGCTTCTCAGTCTCAACCTTCCAGTTCTGTAAAAATTCCAATAGTTGCTCCGGAGAACGAGACAAAATCTACAGTGAAATCGTCACCAAAGCCGGCGAAGGAAAAACACCGAGTGGCTTCTGCGAGGACAAAGCCAGCAAAGGTTAAGGCTAAGGTTAAGGTTAAGGTTAATGATTCGTTGGCTGCTGTGCAGACAACTTCTTTGACTCGGTTAGATGTGGCTAAGGAACCGGTAGTTCCAACGACTGCGGCTGAGCCAAAGCGACTTGAGAGTTCCCAATCGTCATCGCTTTCCGCCACCCAACTATCGCCTGCGCCTAGGGAGGTCAGCGGAGACGGATGGCTTAACTTGCGAACTGAACCATGGTGTGACGTTTACCTTAGGGGGGAGCGTATTGGCACTACTCCTCTCAATCATCTACTGTTTCCGGCCGGAAAATATTGGTTAAAACTGGTGAACAAATCCGCAGGGATAGAAAAAGCTATTCAAGTAGAGATTCGTCCAGGAGAGGTTGCCACTACCCGGATTAGGCTAAGTAAATAGAATGATCCAGATGCTTGGCAAACCACGTCCTTAGGGCGGGGAAGGATAGAGCGAGGAGCCAAAGGCTCCGATTTCCGAACAATGAGACACCGTCCTTCAGGGCGGTGAGGATGTCCATTGCTGAAACTATACAGCAAAACGATTGAAGGGCAATTAGAACTCGATTGCCCCGCAAACGATTGGGGTGGACTAGTAGTGCCCAAAAGGGTGTAACTTCTGCTGACACCGCAGTTTCTCCTACCGGTCACCCCGAGCAACCCACCAGGCCGTGCCCGGCTATGTCCTAAAACTAACAGGAACTATTTTGCGTAGTTATAAGGCATTTGCGAATTGGTGTAACTTGGCACCTAAAAACAAAATCACAGGAGGCAAGCGCTATAGGGTTATTAAGGAATCAGCCGCAAATAGGGTCGCTAAAGCATTCGGAGTCACAGCGAGAACGCTGGCCAATAGTCACACTGTCCTCAAAGCCTTCTATCGCCGCATGCGAGGAAGAAAAGGCCCGACCTTTGCCAACTCGGTGACAGCCCATAAACTCTGCAAAATCTTTTCTAATTAATTAGAACTCGATTGCCCTGTTGCCGAGCCACAGCTCTCGTCAGTTTCAGACTTGCACCTTGCCCAAAAGAACAAAGATTTACGGGCAGCCCGTCGTCCAAGGGGATCTAGATAACTAATCGAGTCAGAGTAAGGGCGATATGTCTGTCAGGCGACCAAAGCTAGAAACTCGCCTGGAGAGTACTCAGTTGAGCTTCTGAAGTTGGCAAAAGGCAAGCGTCATAGCAAGAGGTCGCTAAAAACGAACACTTACGCCGGCGTATGCATCACCCGTGGCAGAGATGGAGCCCTGTACCGATATAGCGTTCGCTGGTTTAGAATCACGATCCATGAATAGCACAACTGCTACCTCGCCAAGCGCAGCGGCGCCGGCGACTCCGTAGGCGCAGGCCGAAACAATGCCAAAGTTGCGTTGTCGACTGACGAGGTTATCGACAGTCGCACGTTCGTGTTGACCATCTTTTAATTCGTCAGCGGCATTGGAGGAGATTACTCCACTGATGATGCCAGTAGCCAGGCCCACTACCACCGCTCCACCTAATGCTAAATCAATAGTCTTAATGTTCAGACCGAAAAATGGGTCAAAGGGCTTAGCTACGGTTTTTTGGGTGTACTTTTGGGCGACTACGGCATCCTGGGTGCGAACTGTTTCGAAAAGCTGACGAATTTTCGGAGAAGTGCCAACTGGCAAATCGAATAAAACATTTGCTTTCAGTG
This sequence comes from Myxococcales bacterium, assembly GCA_050288705.1. Taxonomy (GTDB): domain Bacteria; phylum Myxococcota; class Myxococcia; order Myxococcales; family UBA5297; genus JBNKEI01. Next base: position 49,262 of record JBNKEI010000169.1, on the reverse strand, counting down.
CTCGTTGGAATGCGACGCGCGCACCCTGGGTATTGCCGAGGCTAGCATAGCAAATGCCGAGATCGGCATTAACTTCTGCAATTTGGGTCGGACTCAAATTGGCGGTTAGCGCCTGTTCTAGTAGTGGAATGGCAAGCTCGTACTCGACATTACGCATTTTTGCGCGGGCTTGTTCATGCATTTGAGCTACTTCTTCAGTGCCCGGCAATGTTTGAGCAGTTGGCGAGCCGCATAGCGTGACAATAAGCACATTTACTAACCAGGAACTAGCAAGCATCCCAACCTCCGATAATTTAGTCCGGAATCAATCATAGAGCCTAGACCTCGGCTAAAACAACCTCTCCTGCTTTAATCAGCCATGTAATTGACACTGTCTCTCCGTAGTGTGTCACAAACTATTTTTGAATTTCGAGCGTGAATGACATTGCATTTTTGGTATTAACCGGCGCCTGGGGGTTGGTGGGATCGACTCCACAGAGTTCGCTCTCGCGGCAAGCAAAGACCTGATAATAGTTATGGCTAAGGTAACGAGGATAATCGATATCGTTGCATGTCTGGTCTACGCTCTCTCCGCACCACCTCAGGGAAACCATGGAGGTATTTCCGTTTAATGCTGGTACAATTTTGAATGTGACGTTGCTAGCGAAACTTGTTGTTAACTCAGATTTCTTTAGAAACACTAGGTGGTGGCGCTGATCAGAGGGAATTTGGCTCAAGTAGCTTGATTGATTCGAATTCGTTGCAGATTCGCCTGTTGGCCACTCAGTTGGTGTTTCGCTGTTTATATACAGCCAATCATTCTCAAATATGGCTGGGGTGCCAGTAAACGATACCAGAGTGGCGTCGTCAGGGTTGGCTGAGCCCGGCCGCAATTGAAACACGAAGTCGCTTGCAAGCTGGCCATTAGCAGTATCACCATCAAATGTGAAAACCCCATGTCTCCAGGAATGTGCCAGATAGAAAGGCCTGCCATTAGAATTTACATAGGTCGACTTTATTTTAACCTTTGTTGAAACTCCATAGTGACTGATAAGAGCGTTGAGTTGATTCTTGGTAACTCGTACAGTGCTCGCATGTAAGGCGTTCGGCGGCATGGTATACGTAGACATTGGGAGGGCATGCCATGAGCTCGGGGGAGAGTCGAGATTGTTCGTTCCCCAGCACGAAAAAAGGCTATTTGTACCGTATTTAGAGGCGCACATTGTCCAGGAATTTGCTTCCGGAGAAATCACGAAAGGACTTTTCGTTCCCGCCGGGTTTGTTTGGTCTTCACGGGTGATATAATCTGGGCTCCACATGCTGAAAGATCCCGGAGCTATCGCAACCGAAGCTGAACGCGCAATTTGGACGTCCTTGGTATCAGCGTTATTTCTGTCGTCGACGAATAGCAGGTAGTTATAATTTTCGGTTTGTACCAGCGTTGCGTCGGTAACGCTATATCCAGGATCGAAGAACAAGGTCGGAATCTCATTTTCGAGTTTTTCGAAGTCTTTGGTATAGCTTACATAAATTCGGTTGACGTTTTTGGCATCGTTACCGGTCCAGATTATTCCGTACCGTTCGTTTTCAGGATCATAGAACGCTTTTGGCGCCCGTGCATGCATGGGGGTTCCATCGATGAATATGATCGGGGTAAGCCGCAGCAATCTCGGGTTAGTAAAGGTAATTAGGTCTACAGAATCTGCGACCAGAATTTCTGGGCTAGGGCTTTTCCAATAGTCTGAACTGCTGAACGAACGCGTCCAGTCGCTTGCCAAAAGAACGAATGTTCCGTCAAGTTTTCTCAAAACAAAGGGATCGCGCAGGTGGTTATTCTTGTTATCGCCTAGTTCCGGTAGTTGGTATTCGGGGATAAATGCCGCAAGTTCGGTCCAACGATATCCATCTCTGGAGTATGCCAAGTGAACTGAGTCTTGCAAACTGCTCCTTGGTAGGTTTCCGGTCAGGAAATAACTCATCACCCAAGCTGAAGTATCATCTGGCGGAAATATAGTTGCTTCAGCAAGGGCCTTCAAATCACGGTGACTCTTGAGGGTTGCCCTGATTGTTACTTTCAAGACAGAAGTAATACCTGAAGGAGGAGTATATTTGCCAGAGCCATCGATAGTTCCGAGTTCCTGTCCTTCCGTTTCCTTGTCGATGCTCCAGGTTACATTGGTAGTGTGCTCGTCATCGAGTTTGGCAGTGAAGATGGTAGAAGATGCGGAAAATATCCTAGTTTTGTTGGGGTAAATTGTTAATGCCGATTCCTCAATGTTTTTTGCACAAATCTTGTTTTTGTTGCAGCCATACTTGGTCGGACAATCTAGGCTTGATTCGCAAGAGATTTGGACTTCCTTAAGTGCGGGACATCCGCTGGTGTATAAGGACGCCTGAAAAATGGCAAATATGTACAATGTGTACAAAGATATAGAACCGCGATTCATAAACCCTCAAAACATAGCCAATGTAGTGTTTATCAAGACAGTTCTGAATGCGAACCAATTATTATTACTTTCAGTAGTGGTCGGTTTATCATTACCCCCCTCTATTACAAAAGAAGCAACAAAACCTTTTTCTGCGGCACTTAAGGGCTTGGCGAAAATCTTATAACTCCAGTGTTGAAAGTAGTGCGACGGGTCTGTATGCCATTGTAACGATACCATGGTGGGATCGGCAGTTAAAATCGTCTGGAAACTGCCGGGTATCTCCGCGGTAGGCAATCATCAGATGGAACCAGGAGTGTGCAACGTAAAAGGGAGTATTGTCTTCTGTGTATACGTAGATGCGGTTGCGGTTGGTGGTGTCATTGCCCGACCAGAGAATAGCGTATTGGTTCTTTTCCGAATCATAGAAAGCTTCGGGAGCCCAGGCATGCATTTGCGACGAGTTTGGTCCCCGTAGGGTATTACGGTTACAAGCCGCGGGTTGGTAAAGTTGATTAGGTCCTTCGAATCTGCCATGACAAGCTTTTCGCTAGGCTGCTGCGTTGGCTTACTTGCTAACATGCTTTCTCGGTAGCTATGCATAGCGTTATCTCGATGAAAAAAAATGAATGCTCATTCGTCAACTTGGCAACAAGGATGGCGCTTTTATTAAATGGTAGATTCTTGGTAATGACTACGTCAAGGAACGTGAGGGTAACCTAGAATGGTTTAGTCGCTGGCATGCGGCAGGTAGCTCTTGCAGTGAAAAACCAGGAACTTGCGCATTATGGAGTTACCTCTATAGATGACGATAGGGTCAAGTTCTTCCACTGATTCAAAGAAAGTTAACAAAATGTTAGGAATGTGGCCCGATTTTTGTGAGGAGAACGCATTGGGTTGCGAATCAAGGAAAATCGCGTTTTTTCCCTGTAATGCGCCCAAATTGTCGGGAAAGTAATCAAACTGCAGGGCAGGTAATCCCAAAATATTTCCTGCATAAGTTGGCGAGGTGGAATAGAATCGTAATTGGGCGCTGGTCTTATATCCGTCGTTGGAGAAAACAAATGAGTCGGGATACTGTAGCTGTAAACGGTCAACCTGAACAGCCAGGTCTCTCCAGCCAAACCAAGTATCGTCGCTTTTAATTGGTACGGGATACCATATGATTTGAATTGCGGTAGCTAAGTGTATCACCCCGGCAAAGCAGAAATTTGCCCAAGCAACTTTTCGAGAGAAGCCGAAGCGTACTGCTAACAGGGTGCCAGTAAGATAACAAGGCAGAAGCCAATTTGGCTTCACTAATGAGAATAAAGAAATGGTTCCAAAAATCACCAGCAGAGGAATTGTAAAGCAGGCCAGAAACAAAGTGCGGTCGCGCACGGGCAAAGATGATTTCCATGCCAAGCGAAAGCTTTTAAAAGCTGCAAATATTATTAGAAATAGTAATGGAGGGAGTAATAGAAAGGATTGTGTTGCCAGAAGCTTCAAAATGTTGACATAGGTTAGGCTTCCAAAATTGGAAGCTCGATTAGAGCTTTGAAATAAAAATGAAGCAAATCCATTTTTATAATTCCATAAGTAAACTGGCAACATTACTAGATTAGCTATAAGCAGGCTAGCATATGGCCAAACTGTTTTCAGTAAATGCCGATATTGCTTGGACGCAAATAAAAACAGAAAAAGACCCAAAAACAGAAAAACCGCCGTATATTTACTGTCAAAGGCCAACCCCATAGACAACCCAGCAGCCACCCATGAAAATTTTTTGTTTTCGAATATGGCTCGGTGCAAAAATAGTAGAGATAGTGCCCAAAATAGAAGTAGAGGAACGTCAGGAGTAGAAATAAGAGAGAGTATTGATATCATTAAGGTGGTAGAAAACAATAGAATGGCTCGCGATTGGCGATTTATCGGCAAAAACTTTTTAGCTAAATAAATGAATACTACTTGAGTCCCTAGGGTGGTGAGAAGGGAAGCCAAGCGAATTGCAAAAACCTGTTTTCCTAAAACCCAGGAAAAAGCTCCTAACAACCAAGCAATTGCCGGCGGGTGGTCGAAATAGGAAAGGGCAATATGCTGGGAATACAAGAAGTAATAAGCCTCTTGTGGCGCTAGATCGAAGGTGAAAGACAGTAGAAATCGGACGCCATGAAGCCCAATAAGTAGAAGTATGATTTTTTTCATGCGCATGACAGTCGCGTACCAAAAAGAAAGAGCTAAGGAAAGCTAAACAAAGAGCTAAGCGGGAAGGTTACATGATACGAGCGCCAAATGGAACTAAAGCAATTCGCGCAAGCTTCAAATGTTGCCAGGCAAAAGGAATCCCGATAATAGTAACTGCCAGGACACAAGCGGCAGCCAGATGGCTCAATGCAATCCATAACCCTGCCAACAGCAGCCACAAAACATTGAGAAGTACCCCCACAGCGCCAAAAGAGGCGTAAGTTATCTCTTTGCCAAATGGCCACAGTCCTAGCCCAGCAATTTTGAAGCACTGGAGGCCAAAAGGAATGCCTACCACGGTAACGCAAAACAGCAGTCCTGCTAGTAGGTATTCCAGAAAGATGATCAGTCCTCCTCCAAGAATGACCCAAAGTAGATTGAGTAAGAGTTTCATACGCCCAGAATGGGCTTGTCTTGGCCCAACTGTCCAGTTTTTAATTTGTGGGGACGATATCCTTGATTCGGGGGCGAGTACCTTGTTAAATGTATTCACTTAGTTAGATTGAGGAGGCCATAGAGCTATGGAAGCCAAAGATGCAGTGCATATCGCGCGCGACTACTTTAAAGAAATATCAGACCCTCAGGTGAAATTAACCACCGAAGCGGTGTTATTCGAAAAAGGAGTGTGGGTAGTCGTCGTAAGCTATTACGAAAACCCGGCGGGAGATCTTATTCTGCCACCAAAGAAAATTTTTAAACAGATCGATATTGATCCAGATAAGGGTATGGCTCTTTCAATGAAATTTCTGGATCCCGATAGAGCCATGTCATGAGAGAACTGGAACTGCTTGTTGACACTAACCTATTAGTTTTGTTTCTTATAGGATTATACGATCAAAAATTGATGCGAAGCAATAAAAGAACTTCTTCTTACTCGATCGAAGATTTCGAATATGTCCAAACGTATATAGCTAATGCTAGTAAGGTATATGTAACTCCGAGTATTCTTACTGAGGTTTCAAATTTAACTGATAGGATTGGAGAGAAAAACGAGCCATTCTTCGATGTTTTTAAGAAAGTTTTTTCTAGCAAAAAACAATTTGAAATATACATCCCTAAAGAAAAAATCTTAGGGTATCATTTTCTTCGTTATGTCGGAGTTGCTGATGCATCGTTATATCTGGTGGCAGTAGAAACGAAATGCCAAGTGCTTACTGATGATGAGAGATGTGCTCCTTACTTAATTGCTGATGGGTGTCGAGTATTGACATTGGATGCGTTGAAAAAATACATGAACGACTCAAAGAAAATGCCATCTATTATTTTTTAAAAAATAAATTTCTGAGAAGACTACTCTTTCTCCAAGCGATAGGACTTTTCAATAAGATGAATTTCATCGGAAAGTGTTTTGGCTAATTGTCGGTTCCTTATTACTGAAACTACTTCGTCAGAAACTAGGCTGGCTTCATACCAGTTATACGATCCAATGACCGAAGTGTGTCCATCAATTACTGCTATTTTGTGATGCAGAGGGGAATAAACGCTTTCGTGGTAATACAAAAACGAGACGTCAACCCAGGCGTCCTTCAATCGTTTGGCGGCTGGTTTGAGTGGGCGTCTGAATTTTTTATCCCAACTCGCCGGGAGCTGACCAGTGTGGGCAATTTGTCCATTCAATATTACTTTTACTCTTATGCCTCGATTTCGGGCATGAATGAGGGCTGATACTACATCGGATTCAAAAGAATCTCCTAAAGATGTGCCCACTAGAAATCCAATGTCGAACATGCAAACTTCTATCGATTTTTGGGCATTATGGATTTCGGTAAGTATGGCGTCTTGCGCGCGGAACAATTTTCCTTCTTTAGTAATGGTATAGCCAAAACTATAGTACAAATTAAATGATGCAAGAGGATCAATTTGTAATGGCTGAATGATTCCTCCTCGTATAGCTTGAAATATATTTTCATGAAGAAGAGCTATTTCTGGCGAGCGAAAAATCATAACCTCTTCACGGTTTCCACCCCAAAGATGGAAATGCAAATTATAAGAACTGCTATGCACTACTTCCCCATCGAAAATAAAAATTTTCGTATGCATGCTTCCAATGCCCTCAGAGGGCACTCCTGGGGTGTTGCGAACTATTCCCAAAACTGGGATACCGGCTTTACGAATTCGGGCAATATTATCAGTGCGATTGAGCGCACTCATTCCCGCCCAGTCGCCTAAACACTCAACTTCAACTCCTTGATTTTTTGCATAAATCAAGTGCTCTGCAATGTGATAATTGTCTAAGTCAAACAAAGCTAAATGAATCCAATGACGACCTTGGGGATCGTCTTTCTTTTTGGCAATTACCCGGTCGATTTCGCGGTGAATTTCGTTCACCGGGTGCTCGGGGCTTCCCGGGTTTCCACGGGTAAATCTGACCTCCATGTCCAAAGTCTGGGAATTACAGACCCGATCGTAGGCCGCTTGCAACTCTTGGGCGTCAACTTGATTAAGGGTGTAAGGGTTTTCTGTTTTATAGCAGGGATCAAAAAAATCAGTACGATCAGTTGAATTGCTGGAAAACTCTGCAAAGGTCGCAAACTTATAGCAGTTTTGAGAAACTAGGGCTTGATTGCTGCGGTGGATTAAATAAGAAAAAACAGCGTAGGTAACATGTCCGTGTGGTCCGTCCCATGGTAGCAATGGAAGGCGGTGGGTTTGCCACTGTTGCCAATCGCCACCAAAATCGTGCACGCGGTAGGCATCGCAAAGATAATGCTCACTGGCTCCGTCTGCCCGCCATAATTGCAGCAGAACTTTGAGAGACATTCCCTCAGCGCCGCCCATAAATGAGAAACCAATTCCTCCCGGATTACAAACTGCTAGCCCATGAGGAGTTACGGGAAGCATGCGGCGGGCGTTGAGCCATTTATATGAAGGAAAAGCATAACGCTCAGCCGCCAAAGAATGATGGATGCCGGTAAAATGACGCTTTTCTAAGCGTAATGAATAATAAGCTCCTTGATTACTGAACACTTGCTGGTTACTAGGAGAAACCGCGGAGCAGCAAAGATACTCGTGTTCGGAAAATTCTTTGTCAAAGTCAATGGCGTAACGGAGCTCGAATGATTTTGTGGCGGGAACATCGGAAGAAATCTCGTGTGATGAGCGCGGTCTAATCAATCCTAATGTATGTTTCCAGTCCCCTCTCTCAGTGTCGGTCAATCCGCAATATAAAGAAAAATCTGGCAGTAATTCTTCATTGGAAAGCACAATTTTGCCATGGTTGATTAGCAGTTTAGCTTCGGGTGATTCTTCGGGGGCGATATATACGGGAAGATGCACTTCAATATGCTGAGGGTTATCATCGATTTGCTGAAAATGGCATCCGGAATCAAATGAAATATTATATACATCTTTGTCGAACCGGCCAGCAGATTCCATGAGGGTTCGTTCACGAAAATAATCTTCGGTTGCAAGGGAAATTCGACGAAGTAAATATTGGTGCATATCCTCCATGGTTCCACCATATCGAGGTAAGGCAAAAATTTCGTCTTTGTCGTGGAATCCAATGGGAGGGATTCCTTTTTTCAAAAGCATGTGGTTAAGAAATATTCGGCCCACGCGACCATTGGAGTCCGAAAAAGGATGAATACCAATAAACATGTAGTACGACCGAGCAAGGTCCCATATGAATTTGGGTAGATCATGGAAGCTGCGAGCAGTTTCTCTTAGAACATGGGTTAGATTGCCGATTTCACGGGAAAGATTATTAAATTCAGTGGTGACTCCATTGCGATCGGGAAAGTCAATCGTGCGAAAATGGCCAGCATCAGCGTAGATGCCTTTCGAAAGTACCCAGTGAATATGTTTTAAAAAATCGAGTCCAATTTCTGAAAACAAGTGCAAACTGGCGAACGATTCTCGATACATTTCCATAAAATTACGGTTAGCGGTTATTTTTAACTCGCGCGCCGGTCGTGGCGAAGAAAGTCCCACTTTTCCTTGCATTAGAGTCATGGAAGCAGCGCCAATTTTCAAAAAAAGCTTTTGAAAAATTGAAGTGTTGACCACCCATGGCGTTTTTGACATCGCCTGAAAATACTGGCCGAAGCCGTTGGAGATAATATCGTGCTCGGAAGTATTGTTAAAGGTGGGACTGCCTAGAATGGTCACAAGCGTTTTCACGTCGCGCGCTACCACTACTTCTTTGGGAATAGAACCTTTTTTGGGAAGTCGGGGAATACAATGCTCGAATTTCTGGTGGAATATGGGTTCGGTTACTGCTCTTTGTTCTTTGGCCAAAATTTGCAAGGCCTGAAGAAGGTCGCGATTAGTCCCGTAACCGCGTTGCCCAAGTTCATGAATGGTTTGGCAACGGCGATCTAGCTCATGAATGTGTTGTTGAAAACGTTCTTGTAAAGATTGCCAATTGCTCAAATATGCAATCAGGTGTGCGCGCGAATTGCGTTGAGGAAGCGCTAGCGATTCCAGCTCGCAGTAAAGATGGCCGAAACGCGTTTTAATAGTTTCCGCCAAATCGCTACAGTGATGATCCCAATTATATGCTAAAACAAAATACCCTGCGCGGTGGGGCATTATCCTACCTCGTGAGATCTTAAATGATTTTATAGGTAGATATATCGAAATGCAGGCAATTTCAATTTAAATGCATGTCACTAATACTCCTAAGTGATCGCTGCATCGGGGATCTGCCAAAATAGTACGCGCGCTTACCAGCTTGACCGAGCCTTTTATGAGTATAAAGTCAATGCGAGTATGAGGATGGTCAGCAGTAAACGTATTCCCCCCCCTTGGCTGGCAACTGCGATATGCGTCTATATATCCCTTTGATCGGAATTGTTCGAGAGTCAATGAATTCTCCACGTCATTCATGTCTCCGGCAATTATTAAAATATCGACGTGGGGATACAGCTTTTCCATTTCCAAAACAAGTTTTTCTGCTTGTGCGGCGCGAACATCCGAACTGCTTCCATGATCGAGATGCGTAGAGGCTACAGCTACTTTCTTCTCTCGAATCTGGATTTGAAAAGCGGAAGCATATCGCGGCATAGTAGGCTTCAAGCCATCTCTGAGCTTTTCATTGAGGTCAATAGTTTGAGGATTAGTGAAAGCAAAACGCGCGCAGACCGCAACACCTTCCGGATAAGTCTCGCGATACAAATGGCAATGGGAGTAAAATGTTCGATAGTGTGCACCAATCATGGCGGACATTTTTTGCGCTACCTGAGCACTGGTTTCCCGGATTCCGTTGCCATTAATCGCTTCTTGAAAAGCCACTATCTCTGGTTCGAAAGCGCTTAACTCGCGAGCAATATAGCGAAAACGCAAATCATTTCCGTCGTGAATCCCGTGCAAGTTATAGGTGGCGATACGTATTGCCGATGGCCGGGACTGGCGGGCTTTGTTTTCTTCTTCTTCAGTGAGTAATCCGGCAAAACCATTTTTGGCAAACCGGGTAGAAAGCTTTTCCACGTATTCAGGAACTGCTCCAAATTCAGAACCGGCAATCTCTGCGGGAACTCCTGTTCTAGCTAAGCGTACCATCTCCAGTCGACGCAACATGGGATCGTCGCGATTAAGCTGCTCAAACCAACGCCTAGCAAGGTTTCCGGGAAGAATTCCGCTAACGCCGTGAGAAGTAAAGGAAGCATGAATCGCGAACAGTTGTTGCTGATTAATATTGAACGCTTTGGTGATTTTTTCTGGCTTGACTCCCCAACGCAGCAAGCGCACCATTTCTAAGCGGCGTAATGTTTCGTCTGAGGGGTCTAATCCTTGGAAAGACGAAGAAGAAAAGGGGCGAGGAGCGGTGTTTTGCAACCCCAGAAAACCAGCTAGTTCCTCATCGAGTTTTTTTTCTTTAGTCAATAATTTGCGTAGTTGAAAACGAAAAGAAGCTAGGGACTCTTCATCATCTTGATTTTCCCAAACATCATTCCATGCCTCGTGCAATGAAGTGCGAAAATAAGGTACGAGCCTAGTCCAAATCTCTTGAACGTATTCAGGGATTTGCGTTAGAGAGTGGGCGTCTTCTCGGCGGAGAATAGTAAAAAATGGCTGTAATTGTTCCACCAGTGCGGCAACCGAGGTTTTTGTAGGTTTGATCATGACTAAAATACCCAGGCAATGCCCATTCCCCACATGGGAATGATTGGCGAAATATCTACAAAAGTGGCGCTATGCTTATAAAATGATTCGGTACGACCGCTTTTGTTGATTAAATAATTGATTTGACGCGATTTAATTTGTGGAAAAACTGCTATCCCCAAAAGTCCATCCAGGTGAATATGCCGGTGTATTCGCCAAGTTACAATGCCGGCAAGATCCACTCCCAGTCCCATGTCTTGAGCGGCAAGAAGCCCACTAGAAATGCCTGCTTGCAGACGTTGAAACCGATCCATAAAAAAGAATTCCACCCGCACGGCTCCCGTAGTAGGCCAATAAAATTCAATATCCCCGAAATCATCGAATTTAAATAGCCGTTTGCCTAAGCTGGCCTCGATTCCCAAAAAATCAAAAGGACGAAATTTTACATAGCCCCCTACTGTTCCTGCACCGCGACCAATGCATGCGCCAGCGGCAAGACTTTCGGTTTCGATTTCTTGGGGAGCCTTGGAGTCGGCAAGGCACAAAGTTCCAGGTATTGTTGCAAGTGCAACTGCTAGACCAGTAGCTATTAGACGAGACCCTTGGTTCAAATTCGGGAAGAAATTCACTTTAATGCTCCTTTCTTCTCTTTTAAGGCAATTTCAAAACCCATTTTTTCGCTCTTTTACTGGCTTGGCAACCTTCGCTCTAGTTTTCTTTTTCATGGATGTACCAATCCAGCAGCAGGTTGGAAATTAGCCCTTTATAATGCTGTTCTTACCAATTTATATCCGGAAAAGCCTGGAGGTTGCCTTCTTGGTCAATGCAAACTACCTCTACCTTTGCTTTGATTAACAATTTGCTCTCCTGGCCGGAAAGCATAATTCGCTGATCAAAAGTTACCCGATAAGGCGAAGTAGGGCATGCGCGAGAAAAAACTGCTAATTCATCTCCCAGGCCTGCAGGAAATCGGTAGGCGATTTCTAGGTGGTACACTACAAAAGTAAACCCCTTCTTTGCCCATTCGACTATGGAAGGACCACGACTATTCAGCAGTTCGGTACGGGCTCGCTCCAGGTATTTGAGGTAATTAGCGTGATACACTACGCCGCCGCAATCAGTGTCTTCGTAGTAGACTTTGCAGGCAAGGCAGTGCTCGTTGTTTCCCGCTGAAGTCAATGATTTTTCGGTCATAAAAGCCTCGTTTTACCAAGCCAGTCCTTAATCGTTGTTTAGGTATTGAAAGCAGCAGTTTAAAACTGGCTATAGCGATAATCAGCTAACCGCAAGTTTTTTGTACTGAATTCTATGAGGTGTGTCTGCTTCCGAACCCAGTCGACGTTTGCGGTCGGCTTCGTAATCTTGATAATTACCTTCGAACCAGACCACTTTGCTATTTCCTTCAAAAGAGAGAATATGGGTAGCAATACGGTCCAAAAACCAGCGATCGTGGCTGATTACTACCGCACATCCAGGAAATTCTAGCAGGGCATCTTCCAAAGCGCGCAGGGTGTCAACATCTAAGTCGTTAGTAGGCTCGTCGAGCAGCAAAACGTTGCCAGCACTTTTTAGTACCCTGGCTAGGTGTACCCGATTACGTTCACCTCCAGAAAGAAATTCAACACGTTTTTGCTGGTCAGCGCCTTTGAAACCGAATCCGGAGAGCCAAGCTCGGGAAGCAATGCGCGTACGTCCTATTTCTATGTAGTCAAGTTTTTCACAAACTTCCTCAAATATAGTTTTGTCGGGGTCGAGAATATCGCGGCTTTGGTCAACGTAAGCTAGCCGTACGGTGGGACCTACTTCGAGAGTACCGGCGTCGGGTTTTTCCAGGCCAGTAATCATTTTAAATAGGGTAGTTTTTCCTGCTCCGTTGGGGCCAATCACCCCGACAATTCCACCAGGAGGAAGTCGGAAGTCGAGATTGTCGATTAGCATTTTATCGCCAAAGGATTTGCATAATCCCTTTGCCAGAACCACCGAGTCTCCTAGTCGCGGACCGGGAGGAATATTGATTTCTGCAGTGATTTCGCGAGATTCGCTCTTTTCGGCCAGAAGTTTTTCATAAGCGGCCAAACGGGCTTTTCCTTTGGCTTGGCGGGCTCGCGGGGCCATGCGCACCCATTCTAATTCTCGTTGCAAAGTTCGTTGGCGAGCGCTTTGGGTTCTTTCCTCTAATTCTAGCCGCTTTCGTTTTTGCTCCAGCCACCCTGAATAGTTTCCTTTGTAGGGAAACCCTTCTCCGCGATCGAGCTCCAAAATCCATTGGGCTACATTGTCTAAAAAGTAACGGTCGTGGGTGATAGCAATTACGGTGCCGGGATATTCCTGTAAATGATGTTCTAGCCAGGCAACTGATTCGGCGTCTAGATGGTTAGTGGGTTCATCCAAAAGGAGAAGATCGGGTCTTTCCAACAAAACTCGGCATAGCGCTACGCGTCGCTTTTCTCCACCAGAAAGAACGGTTACATCTTGGTCTGCTGGAGGGCATCGCAATGCATCCATGGCGCGTTCGATAGTGCGATCGAGTTCCCAGGCATTAGCGGCATCAATAGCATCTTGAACTTTCGCTTGCTCGCTAAGCAGCTTTTCCATTTCTTTTTCGTCAGGGCATTCCCCGAGACGATTATTAATCTCGTCAAAGCGAGTAAGCAGCGCTTTGGTTTCTTTGGCGCCTTCCAGTACGTTTTCAAAAACATTTTTCGACGAGTCGAGTTGGGGTTCTTGAGCAAGGTAGCCAATTTTGATGCCCTCAGCCGGCTTGGCATGTCCCAAGAAATCGTTGTCTAATCCGGCCATAATTTTGAGCAACGAGCTTTTTCCTGCACCGTTGCCCCCAATAATTCCGATTTTGGCCCCGAAAAAGAAACATAGAGAAAGATCTTTAATGACTACTTTGTCGGGCGGGTGAACCCGGCTAAGCTCTTGGGTAGTGTAAATGAAGTTGCCGTCACTCATAAGTCTCTCTTTTTGAAATGTGGCGCCGCTAGCCAAAAAAACCGGTAGTTTACTCTCCCCGATGGTTTGTGGGAAATTGATTGTCAATTCTATTTTTTGCAAGCTTTTGTTTTTTGGATGCTCCGCTCATGTAGGGAGATTGAGTTGAGTGTATGGCAGGTAAAATTGATAGTTTACCAAGATATTTTCTTTTCTTGAACTTTTTGTTTGATCGCCTGAACTAAAATGTCCGCCATTCTTTGTTGAACAGTTACGTTTGGATGCCAGTCACAGCCAGTTGTTTCGGTACAGCTTTTATAGTCGGGAGTGCAATCAGAAAGATCAGATTCCGGATGGAACTCTAAAAAACTAATTCGGTCATCGCCATCAGCTTGATGTTTTTCAATGACTGATTGTATATGTGTTTTTACATTGGTTAAAACTTTGCAACCGGATGGATACCAATCAGAAAGCATTGGTCCGATGGTGCAAAATATCCATGCCTGGGAGTTATTTTTGCGGATAGTATTGATAAAATCTGAATAGGCTTCTTTATAATATTCTGCATTCACTGTCGGGCATTTATTTCCAGAATAAAAATCATTAGTGCCTAGATTGATTACAACTACTTGTGGTCTAACTTTTTCATTAAAATTCCAAGTAGGGTTCTCGTTGTCTGCAATGATGCGATTATAGAACTTGGGGAGTACGTGTTCAGTAGAGCCTTGATTGCTCTGGTACATTCCAAATCCAGAAGCTGCTAATATACTTGCATCAGCTTTGAGTTTTTTTGCTGCCAACCACCCGTAAGTTGCGTATGCGCTTTCTGTGAATGGGCTAAATCGACATGGTGCTATGGCGTCTCCCCAATTAGGGTGTATTTCTTCGCCCAAATTACCATACCCTGCGGAGATAGAGTCGCCAACAATTTCAATAGTTCGTCCACTAAAAAGGGGTGGCTCTAACAATGACCCATTTTCAACTTTTATTTCTAACAATTGCGAGGCTCCGAAAGAATATCCTTCGGTTTCTCGATAATATTCAAAAATATGTTCTGCTTTGTCCTCAGAAACTCTTCCCACATAGGTGTCTTCTCCTGCCCTCATCTCTACGCGGTCCAAAGGTTTTCCATCCATTACTGGCTGAAAATATATGTCGCGATCATTTTTAATTTTTACTGTAATGTTGGTGCCAGTAAACCGGGCTACAAAGCCAGAGCCTGACCAGGAAAAACATGGTTTATCAGCAGTGGTGTCTACTCGTCCCACCCATCGTACCCCCAAAGCTTCTACTCCTTTCACGCTAGGGATAACTTCTTCCTCGGGTTCTCCCTCCGGTTCTTGTCCATTTGGCTGTTCATCATCGCCACCATCACCAGGATTATCAGTGGGATCTTCAGAAGAAGGGTCTTTGCTTTCAGTGTTCTGTCCACTGCAGTAGAATACTGCCGTAATCGACAAAATAACGAACAATGTACTAACTATCCTACGCATTTTTTCCTCCGTTTGTCATATCCCACCTTGGAGCATACCAAGCGCTAGAGCTATTGAAAGTCTTACACTTACTTGCAGCAAGAATCAACATAATGAAAATTATATTACGGTGTAATTAAAAATAATATTAATATTTTTAATATGCGTTGTTCCAAATACAACTTGCGCTCAGTGTTGTACTATTATTTTCTTGCCAATCTAAAGTTTTTTTTGCTAACCATGGCTGTGCCTGCTGCGTCAGTTTTGAATTCATTAATGAAAATGCAGCGGGCATGATGAAGTTTGAGCTGTTCATGAAGAGGCTATTTATGAATAAATTCGTTTTTCTCGCTTTGGCTGGGGTGGCTTGGCTATCAGCTTGCAAGAAAGAGTTTCCTTTTAGCTGCCAGAAAAATGCAGATTGTCCATCGGGTGCGTACTGTAAGGAAGAAGTTTGCATCTCGGGATGTAAGAAAAACGCTGACTGCCCTAGTGGCAAAACATGCGTACAAGGCATATGTGAATCTGCAAAGACCTATCAGGTGCTAAGGGCCACGAAGGCTGCCGTTGTTGATGGGAACAACAGTGAGTTTGGAAGCGCGGGCAAGATCATTCTGGACAATCAGCGCGGGACTAAGGGCGCATATCAGTTTATGTGGGATGACCAGGCCTTATACGTAGCCGGCCGAGTTGAAGATTCGGCACTCCACGCTGTTTACCAATACCGCGACGACCGATTGTGGTTAGAAGACTCGCTGGGATTGTTGTTTGATACCAAACTTGATGGTGGCGCCAAAATGAATATTGATGACTACCAGTTCTTAGTGTCGGTAAGGGGAACGCAGGCAGATTTGCAAGGTAATGGCGACTCTCTGGATTTCGCCTGGGACAGCGATTTTTCCTCATACGTTAAGTTGGATGGAGAGCTGAACGATGGCAAATCCGATTTAGGGTATGTTGTGGAGATGGCCATACCATGGTCGAAATGGAAGATCGATGTGCCAATCAAAGACCAGGTGTTTGGTTTTAACTTGAGTCTCAACGACAGAAATGATGACGGTGAGAACGAATATACCTGCTGGTCTAGCGATTGCGCCACCTTCGGTGGTCCCGAAAATTGGGGGCGGATGGTGTTTTCCGAGCAATTGGTTGAACCGGTTCCGGTAGCCCACTATAGTTTTGAAAATACCTATGATGAGGTGCAAAATGGGCTTGATGGAACTGCTAATGGGAATCCAGTATTTGTTAAGGGTAAAGTGGGTAGTGCGATAGCGTTGAATGGTGATACTGACTATGTGTTGGTGGAAAATGATTTGATGCTTGAATCGCAGAAGTATACCATTTCTGCCTGGTTGCAAAGCCGAAATGCAAATATAACATGCGCCTATTTCAGGATAGATAAGTTGTTTCATATCAGAACTGCGGGTGGAGAATGGGATATAGTTATAGAAAATGGGAGCACAGAAATAATTGGATCAGGTTACAAATTTCCTGCAAATGAGTGGCACTTTTTTGTATTGACTGTTGATAATGAAGAAAAACAAATAGAATTTTTCGTCGATGGTGAGAAACAAGGAGAAACTCAGCATTACCAGAAAGAATTTGGCGACCCGGGAGATTTGGGAAATATATATATTGGGCAGTATTGGTCAGATTATCGATGGAACGGGTCGATAGATGAGTTTAGTATTTATACGAATATACTTGATGGGACGGAAATAAAGAAACTGTATGAACGATATGTTGAAAGTAAATAGAGGAGAACTTATAACATGGAATTAAAAAAGAAGTCGATTGTTTTGTTGTTTGCATTGATTGGATGGCTTATTTGTGCTTCTCTTATGGGTGTGGGAATGCGTCTATTTCCCATGCAGGTTGCCTTGATTATTCACGCTGTGGGTGGAACTATTGCTTTTGGAATATTGTCATTTACTTATCATAAAAAATTTAATTATACTAGGCCTCTCATGACGGCGTTGGTATTTATTGGTTTTACTGTTCTTGTTGATTTTTTTCTGGTGGCCTTAATCGTTAATAAAAGTTTGGACATGTTTAAAAGTCCTTTAGGTACTTGGATTCCTTTTGCTTCAATTTTTGTGGTGACCTATTTGATGGGAATATGGGTAAATAGAAGAATGATCGCTCACGAGGAGTCTGGGGGATAGAGCCTGAGAGCCTGAGAGGCCTCCAAAGTTCTCTCAGGAGATGATCATGGAGTAAAAACTAGGGCATGTCCCTATATCCGACATCGCCGCTCCGTCATTCCCGCGAAGGCGGGAATCGGGAATGACGGAGGGCGTGGTGCTGGATATGGGGACACGCCCTAGACCTAGAGCGAATTCTGACCACCCTCAAAAAGAAGTTCTTCCACCACGGTTCTTTCAGAATTGTGTCCCGATTTCGTGGCTATGTGGAGATGCCCCCATCGAACTATGGCTGGAAAACTGCCGTTTTTGAACCGTCAACTGCTTCTTCTTCGGAGTGAGGGGCGCTCGATTCACGAATTAGCTACCCAATTCAAGCTGACTAAAGAGGCAGTAAAATCTCGTCTAAAAAGAGCTCATAAACAGCTAAGTATATCGGTGGCAAAATCCAAAATAGAATAAGCTTTACCGAGTTTTTTATTTAATTAGCTAATTTAAAATTCGATTATGGATGGTGTCTCGATCTGTAACCGAAATGCGATCAGTTTGATCGCCCATGATTTTGCAACCGATTCGTAAATGATGAAACTATCGATGGTTAAGAATTGTGCTCTTTTCTTGAAACGCGTTATGCATTGTGCTTTTATGACTTTTTTGTGGTGCATTCCCCGGTTTAGGGAATATAACTAGATAGCTTTTTGTCTTTACGAACAAACGAAATTGATAAGGAGCGAGTAATGAGAAGTATAAATGGACCTGATAATCGTATGGTTCCTGAAGTAGCTTCACGCATAGCAACTTTGCTTACTGTTTTTTGTGCTATAACACTCGTGGTTGGTTGCAATGGACAGCCTATTGCGGATAGCGAAGACGTTTTTGCAGATAATTCGGTAGAAAAGAAGCAAGTTAGCGACGATATTGAGTCGATAGAGAGCAGGCTTTCTTTTTTAACTCCACTGCAGAACAATGTTGCTATTTCTCCTTTGTCAGGAGTACGAGGAGAAAAGTTTAATTATACGTTTAAGGTTCCAGCTAATGCAACCAATTTGAAATTTAAAATCTCCGGAGGAACAGGGGATGCCGATTTGTATGTTAAATATGGCGATGCTCCTACGCTGAGAATTTGGGATTTCCGACCCTATCTTAATGGCAATAACGAAGCAGTAGTTGTGAATGCACCACGATCGGGAACCTGGTACGTTATGGTTAGCGCTTATAGTAGCTTCTCGGGGGTCTCTTTAGTTGCTTCGTTCGAGCAAAATTCCCCTGAACCGGAACCTGAACCTGAACCACAACCAGAGCCCGAGCCACAACCGGGTACAGCTTTGGATTGCCGTAATGCCGCTTCCTGGCCAACAGCATGGGTTGCTTTTGAAAATGAGGTTGTCGCGTTAGTCAACCAGCAACGGGCACAAGGTGGAAACTGCGGAGGTACTTGGTTTGCTCCTTCATCGCCATTGGTAATGGACTCTCGCCTTCGCGAGGCTGCTCGTTGTCACAGTCTGGATATGGGAAATCAAAATTACTTCAACCATACTGGATTAAATGGTTCTAGTCCCTGGGATCGTATAGCGCAGGCTAATTACACTGCCTTCGCAACCGGAGAAAATATTGCTGCAGGTTATAGTAGTGCCCAAGCAGTAGTAGCTGGATGGATGAATTCTTCCGGGCATTGCAGAAACATTCTTAATGCAAATTCGAATGAAATCGGGGTGGGGTACGCAAATGTTAGCGCATCTCAGTACCAGAGCTATTGGACGCAAACGTTTGGCCAGCGGTAAATTGTTTGGTAGCGATATTTTAGACAATTTCCCTCGTTTTGGAGCCTTGAGCTATGAGAGCCTGAGAGGCCTCCAAAGTTCTCTCAGGAGATGATCATGGAGTAAAAACTAGACCTAGAGCGAATTCTCTCCCTCAATCGGGAGAGAGAATTGTCGGCTGTCATATCTAACGCAGGGGATTGTACTTTTTTAGAGATTCTTGCACTAAAGTGGCTGTGCGCGCTCCTGCCAAAATTTCGCCTTCGACTCCTAGCCCGGGAAGTACTTCCCGGCTAGCCAAAAATAAATTTTTACAGGGGGTTCGATGTGGAAGGCCAGAGATCCCTAGATACCTTGGGGAGTCTATTTCTAAAAGAGGGTGATAGAGAAACTTGCCGGTTTTTAAAAACTTGGCATCTAAATAAGGGGTGGAGCGAGTTACGATGTAGGGCGTGAGAAAAGGAGCTAGATCAAGGATAACGGCCTCAAGTTTTGCGACCAGGGTGGCAAGTCTTTCTTCCGAGGCTTGGTGTTCGCTGCTGTGGACAAAGCTTGCTACGCTTAGAATGCGCTCATCGGGAATTTTCTCGCCTGCTTTTCGCGCAGGAACAATTTCTAAGAGAACCGGCTCTGGCAGAAGATCTGAGATTATCATGGCCAATTCTTTGAGCCCTAGAGGTAATCCTGCAGCTTTGACTACCAGATTGGTTGCCAAAAGACTACGCCGCGGCTGGATTGCCTGGAAAAGATTCGCGAATCCGGTTCTTTTGATTTTTGGCGAAACCAGAGCAGCTAGGCTTTCTAAATCAGTTCCCGCAATTAAACACTTGGCACGGAAAGCATGTGGACTAGATGCAAGCTTTATGCCGGAAAAGTGACCACCCTCAAAAAGAAGTTCCTCCACCACGGTTCTTTCAGAATTGTGTCCCTGAAGTTCGCCGCCAAGGTCTTGAAGCCGACGGGCAACGATGTTTCTAAGACCATCAATTCCTTCCGGGAAGCGATACACACCTTGTAGCGCCAAAGCCATTACTCGCTGACAGCCGACGCTTCCAACTTGGGGTTCGTGGAGATATCCCAGAAAGGGGTAGAGCCCGCGGATTGCTTGCCCCAAAGGTAGATCATCTAGCTCTGACCAACCGTTCATCGGTTGGAAAGAGCTAGAATTTGTCGAAATGAATTTTTTTATTGCTAGTTTCTCCAAGAAATTGCTCGGAGACAAGGATACGTGGCTTCCAAAAAGGGCATGGGTGGTTTCAACCCAGGCAGATTGCGAAGCCAGAAATCCAATAATGCGATCTTTGTGGAGAGGAAACTCGCGCTCCAATTCGGAAGCACGCCGGTTCGTTTCTTTTTCCGAAGGAAAATCAAGGCGATGATTAGGTAAGAGAAACTGGATTTCTCCGCCTGAAGACTCCAAGGCGCGATTGACTTCCACGGAGATACCCAGCTCGGCAAATGTTGATTCTACTGCGGGAATACGTCGAAAATGGGGGAAAATCGCGGGTGCATAAGGAAACTGATACCCCTGGTGCTCGTAAGAAGTATCTAGCCCGTAATTATTTACTTGCAGAACGCGGAATCCATGTTTGCTCAAAATCCCACCGGCGACAGTTCCTGCCAGTTGGCCACCTAAAACTATTACGTCGTACACATGGCGGGATGGAGAGACAGATTTCGAAGAAGCAACTAAACTGCTGGGACGAAAAACTTTTGGTGGGGGAGCGGGCGATGTCAGTGGCATCATCTCGTCCTTGCATATTCTTCTACCAGCAGGGATTGACTAAACAAAGGCTAGGGCCTTTCACATCCTCGACGTGTACTTGACGGCCTTCTATGCGTACCCTTCGTTGCGCCAAAAGATCAATGGCTGCTGGGAAAACACGGTGCTCTTGTTCCAGAATCCGGGCGCTCAGGGTGGTTTCATTGTCGCCAGGGAGAACCGGTACCACTGCTTGCATAAGAATTGGTCCCGTGTCCATCCCTTCATCCACAAAATGAACAGTACAGCCAGTAAAGCGCACTCCCGCCGCTAAGGCTTGAGTTTGGGCATGCAACCCTGGGAATGAAGGGAGAAGAGATGGATGAATGTTCAGCACACGGCCGGGAAAAGCCGACAAAAAGGTGGCGGAAAGAAGACGCATGAAGCCAGCTAGGCACACTAATTCTACTCCTTTGGCTTTCATGCAATCCACTGCGGCCTGCTCAAATCCGTCGCGGGTAGCAAATTCTCGATGGTCTAGCAGTGCAGTGGGAACGCCCATGCTTGCAGCTCGTTCCAAAGCGTGCGCTTCCGGGTTGTTAGAAAGAACCAGGGCCACTTCTGCTTGGATACGTTGTTGCTGACAAGCGTCTAATATGGCTTGAAGATTGGAGCCCCTACCGCTAGCCAGAATACCTATGGAAAGCATGTTTTCTCCAAAAAGCGCCCCATCGCTAGATAGATGGGAAAACAGACCGGGTAGCAAGGCAACCGGGTTATGTCATTACCCTCTCCCTCATCTCCTGGGAGGGGGAGAGGGTGATGGTAAACGATAGCTAGACAATTTTTACCTTGGCTTCACCTGCGCCAGAAACAATTTCTCCTATTTTCCAGGCGTTCGTGCCACTCTCATGAATAACTTGTAATGCAGTAACCGCCTGTTCTGGTCGCACAACCACGGTAAGTCCAATTCCTAGGTTGAAAGTAGATAGCATTTCGTTCAGCGAAACAGAACCTTGTTGAGCTAGGTAATTCCAGAGCGGAGAACGGGACCAAGAATCTAAGTGTACTAGCGCACTAGTCTCCCGAGGTAAAGTCCGGGGAAGATTTCCCGGAATTCCACCCCCGGTAATATGGGCGATAGCCAAAATCTCCACACTTTTTTGTAGTGCGGCTATCTCCGCGGCATAGATTTTGGTAGGGGCAAGCAATAGGTCGAGGAGGGGTCGGTCAAGGCCGATTGGGGAAGAAGTTAACGGAATGGCCCGTTCTTCTAAAATTTTACGCACTAGCGAGTAACCATTGGAATGTAGTCCAGAAGACTCTAGCCCTAGAATTACATCTCCGGCTTGGACTTTTTTTCCATCAATAATCTGGGACCGCTCGACCACGCCCACCGCGAAACCAGCCAGGTCATATTCGCCATCCGAGTAAAAACCAGGCATTTCTGCGGTTTCACCTCCTAATAGAGTACATCCTGCTTGGCGACAGCCCTCAGCAATTCCTTTGATAACTTCAGCGGCGTCGTTGGCTCGCAGTCGCGAGGTGGCAAAATAGTCTAGGAAAAACAGTGGCTCCGCACCACATACGGCAATGTCATTGACACTCATAGCTACTAGATCAATACCGATAGTGTCGTGATGGCCGGATTGAAAAGCTAATTTCAGTTTTGTTCCTACGCCGTCAGTGCCAGACACCAATACTGGTTCTCGATATTTATTTGGTGGCAAGGCGAATAGCCCAGAAAACCCTCCTACTCCAGATAATACTTCTGGACGTAAGGTTTTAGCGGCTAAAGGCTTAATATGCTCTACAAGTCGGTCGCCCTCTTCAATATCGACGCCGGCTTCTCGATAGGTAGTCATGGTTACTCTCGTTCCAAATAGGTATATCCGCTCAATCCTTCATCGTAGGTACGCAGTAAATGACGTGACTCTTCAATGGTGATTCGGTTTTCGCGTAGTGCTAACTCGGCGGCCCGACGCAGACGAGTCATAAGCTCTTCGCGGTTGTACATGACATAGTGAAGAACTTCTGCAACCGTGTCACCGGGTACCACGTGCTCAATTTCATAACCGGAAGGCATAATCCTTACCTGAATTGCATGAGTATCTCCGAGTAGATTATGGAGATCGCCAAGAATTTCTTGATATGCTCCTACTAAAAAAATGCCCAAGTAGTAAGGCTGATCGGTAATGGGATGAGTTTCCAACGTATCTTTGACGTCTCGTTTATCAATAAAGTGATCAATTTTTCCGTCAGAATCACAAGTGATGTCGCCTAACACTGCCCGTCGAGTGGGTTCTTCGTTGAGCCGATGGATAGGCATAATGGGAAAAAGCATATCTACTGCCCAAGAGTCGGGAAGCGACTGGAAAACGGAAAAATTGCAAAAAAGAATGTCCGATAGTGCTCTTTCCAGGGATTGAAGCTCTTCCGGTACATCATCCAGCTCTTTGGAAATTCGTAATATTTTCTGACAAAGAGCCCAATAAACGTTTTCCGCCATAACCCGCTGTTCTAAAGAAAGATGGCCTAAAGAAAACCGGGTAAGGCACTCTTCTTTGTATTCCAGGGCATCGTGATAAGCTTCGGTAACGTTTTTGCGGGTAACCTCGCGATAGGTGGCGAACAGATTTTTGAGTACCGACGGCGCATCGTCAGGAATTTGCTCGGAAATCTTTTTAACTTCGAATTCGGAAGTGCCTAGCACATTCATTACTAGCACTGCATGATGAGCCACTAAAGCTCTACCTGATTCGGTGATTATTGTGGGGTGAGGGACTTTTTCAGCTTCACACTGTTCAAAGACCGTATAAACCACGTCGTTAGCGTATTCTTGCAGAGTATAATTGATCGAGGAAGAAAAGTTGGTTTGAGAGCCGTCATAATCCACTCCCAAGCCTCCCCCTACATCAAGATACTTCAGCGGAGCTCCTAACTTGCATAGTTCTACGTAGAATCGGCTTGCCTCGCGCAGTCCATTTTTAATGCTGCGAATATTGGATATTTGACTTCCCAAATGAAAATGCATCAGCTCAAAGCAGTCGAGAAGGTTATGTTCTTTAAGAAAGGAAAGCGCTTCCATTAATTCGCTGGCAAAAAGCCCGAATTTTGAACGATCGCCTCCAGAAGCTTCCCAGCGTCCGGCTCCTCGGCTTGAAAGCTTAACGCGAACTCCAATTCTTGGTCGAATGCCAGTTCTGAGGGAAACCTTAGATATAAGCTGTAACTCACTGATTTTTTCCACTACCAAGATTACATTTCGACCCATTTTATTCGCTAAAAGAGCGGTCTCAATGTATTCTTCGTCTTTGTAGCCATTGCAGATGATCAGGGCGTCTTTGTCGTCGAGAAGCGCCATTACCACCATTAACTCTGGCTTGCTGCCAGCCTCCAGCCCATAATGAAAAGGCTGTCCCAGGCGAATAATTTCTTCAACCACCCAGCGGTGCTGGTTGACTTTTACCGGAAAGACCCCGCGATATTCACCACAAAAGCCATTTTCCTGAATAGCGCGGCGGAAAGCTTCATTTAAGGCGTTTATTCGGCTGCTAAGTATGTCGGTAAATCGTAAAAGAACTGGGAGGTCGATTCCTCGGCGGATGATTTCGTCAACTAATTCTTTCAGATCGGCGCTTGGCCCTTGTGGTCCTTGGGGATGGACCTCGACGTGTCCCTTTTGGTTAATGCCAAAGTAGCCCGAACTCCAATTAGGAATAGCGTATGTTTCCAAAGAGTCGGCAATGGTCCAGGCTCGCGGGTTAGTGCTCATAGGAAGTAAGGCTCCTGGCAATTTGAAACGGACAGTGTGTCTGCGGTTTACACGTCGGCGCGCTCGATTTCAACATGCAATTTTGGATAAATTTTTTAGCCGGCAGGCTGGCCTTCGGCGATGCTTGCTGAAGCTAGCTCAATACGCAATTTCGCACCCTTTACGGAAAGCCCGAAGGTTAATTTCCAAAATGTTTTTTTTTGCTTCGAAAGTATTTTTAATAGATTTTTCTATGTTTTCGAGATTGACGTTTTGACTGGACACTGCGTAAGCGCCTAGCATAATTAAATTTGCTGCTTTAGAGTTTCCCTCTTTTTCTGCTAATTCCGTTGCAGGTACATACAGAATTCGAATATCTTTTCGATTGCTTGTTTTATCTACGAGGGTGCTATTGATTACTAATAGGCCATTGGGTGCTACAAAGGGTTCAAATCGATTAAATGATTGCTTGTTCATGATAATTGCCGATTGATAGTACTTGGCTACCGGAGAGCCGATGGGCGAATCATCAATAGTAACCACGCAGCAGGCGGTTCCTCCGCGCATTTCCGGTCCGTAAGAAGGAAGCCACGTAACGTGTTTTCCTTCTTCCATAGTAGCCCAGGCCAAAATCTTTCCAATTGCCAAAAGGCCCTGGCCGCCAAAGCCAGCAATCAACACATTTGTCCAAGCCATAGAACCTCCTTTTTGTTATCGCTCTCCTCCATATTCGCGCAAGGCATAAAATCCTAAACCTTGTCTTCCACTTGGAGATCAGGCGCATAATGTTGCGCAGCAGGAGGCGTATTTCCGGGTTCGCGAAATGTTTCTAAAGGAAAAAATGGAATCATATTGCGTTCCAGCCATTTAACGGCGTCAGTAGGAACTAACCCCCAGTTGGTTGGACAAGCCGAAAGCAACTCTACGAAAGTAAAGCCTTGATGCTGAAGCTCGAATGCCTGCCTTATTAGCTTCTTGGATCGAATAATGTGCTTTGGTGAACTCAAAGCTCCGCGTGCAATAAACTTAGGCTCCACTAAGGTGTTGAGCAGTTCGCACATGCGAATAGGATGCCCGCAAGATTTGGTGTCACGGCCAGTGGGAGAAGTAGTGGTGCGCATTCCTGGAAGGGTAGTGGGAGCCATTTGTCCCCCAGTCATTCCGTAAATGGCATTATTTACATAAATTACCGTAAATTTTTCTCCTCGGTTGGCCGCATGAATTACTTCCCCTATCCCGATGGAAGCAAGATCGCCATCACCCTGATAGGTAAATAGGTATCGGTCGGGTGGCAGGGCCCTGCGGGCACCAGTAGCTACTGCTGGGGCTCGTCCATGGGAAGCCTGATGCCAATCAATATCTAGATAGTCGTATATAAGCGCAGAACAACCAACCGATCCAACTCCAATAGTTTTTTCCTGAATACCCAGCTCCTCAATGACTTCTGCTAATAGCCGGTGAGCGAGTCCATGGGAGCAGCCAGGGCAATAATGGAAGTAGGCGGGCGTAAGAATGGATGTTCTTTTAAGCACCACTTTTTCGTCGCCTGCAGACGGAGATGTTTTGGCAAGAATAGACATATTTGCTCCTGCATCAGAGGGCTGCGAATACTTTTTTTACCTGGTCGACTATTTCCTCGGTAGTGGGAATTATTCCTCCCGTACGACCCCAAAACTCAACCGGACGTTTGTGTCCCACTACGGCGCGTACGTCTTCTACCATCTGTCCCATACTCATTTCTATCGACAGGAAAACCCGAGTTTCCTTTACACGTTTGGCTAGTGCTTCAGAGGGGAAAGGCCAAGCAGTAATTGGCCGAAAAAGACCAGTGCGAAAACCTTTCTGGCGTAGCTCACGGATGGCGGTTTTGCAAATTCGCGAGGTAGTTCCGTAGGCACAAAGCACTACTGGGGGCGAGTCGTCCATTTGATACTCTTCCCAGCGCTGCTCTTTCTGTTTAATGCGATTGAATTTTTCAAAAAGCCGATGTAGGTGCTGTTCCATAGATTCCGGATCCAGCCGCAAAGAGCTGATGAGGTTGCGAGAGCGAGTGTTACTCTTTCCCGTTGCCGCCCAATTTTTGTCGAATGCCTTTGGTTGAATTTCTGGAAAAACTACTGGTTCCATCATTTGACCAGATAGTCCATCGCCAATGATTATTACTGGGTTGCGATATTCATCGGCCAAATCAAAAGCTAGAGGAGTAATCTCTACTGATTCTTGGACCGAACCAGGTGCCAGAACAATAGTTTTCATGTCGCCATGGCCTAACGAGCGCGTCATTTGCGAGTAGTCGCTTTGGGCGGGAGCAATTCCGGCAAGTCCGGGACCTACTCTCATCATATTAACTATTACCGCAGGAATTTCTGCTCCTACCATATAGGAGATGCCTTCGGACATGAGCGATAAGCCAGGGCTAGAAGAGCTAGTCATTACCCGTGCGCCGCTTCCTCCGCTACCATACAGCATATTTGAGGTAGCTACTTCGCTTTCCGCTTGTAGGTATACACCTCCCACCTGAGGCATCCGTTTTGACATGTACTCGGGAATCTCGTTTTGGGGGGTAATAGGGTAGCCGAAAAAATATCGACAACCGGCGCGAATAGCTGCTTCGGCAATCGCCTCGGTTCCTTTCATCAATACCCGTTGTGAAGGGGCGAGGCTTTTTGGGGTCCGAGATTCCATGGGGTCCCTTTCTCGTCTATCTAGACTCAAGTAGTTGAGCTAGTTCTTTTCTTGACACCTTATTTTTTCTTTTTAAAGACGGAAATAGCGCCTTCTGGACACACAGTTGCGCACAAAGCGCAGGCAATGCAGGCAGAGGTATCGCCCAGCATGACCGGATGGTATCCCTTTTCATTGAGATTAGTGGAAAGAACTAGAAGCTTTTTTGAGCATGCCTGAATGCAAAGCCGACATGCTTTGCACCGGTTAGCGTCTATCTCCAAACGATTCATCAATAACGCTCCTTTTCAACTCTTCCAAAGGCGCCAGCCTGTGAATCTGACGAACCGACGCCTGGTGAAAGCGCCACTCCGCCCAGAAACTGGGGTATCATTCGTCGGCGAATGAACAGTTGTGGCGGGAGATCTTCTCTAGCTTGCAAGGTAGACTGAAGTTCTTCCGGAGCTGCCAGCAAACGTACGCCCACCTCCAGTTGATAGGCCACACGGCGAGCAAGATCAAGGCCCCATTCCACGTCATCGGCAGTAGTATGCTCGACAAAATGGGTATTAGAAACAATTCCCGTAATGCGCATTTGCGCAGCGTCGGTAATGCGCTTGCCTAGTTCCACTAGCTCCTCTGCGGAATTGCAAAATGGACGGTAACGATTGATTACCAAAAGCAACTGGTGATCCTTAGTCGAAAGGATGTCCGACAGCGCGCCCAAAGCCTTGGCGCCAGCGGAGTCTCCGGCCGCATCCAAAATTATTTGCGAATTAGTTCCCGCCAAATATCTACGCAGTTCGGGAGCAAAAACCGGAAGATCGCTGTAGCTCCAAGTATCTGGAGGACAAAGCACTTTGATTCTGGCTTGCTGGAGAAAATGGCGAGCCTCGCGCGAGCGAAAATAGGGTTTCAATATGTCTAAGTCGCCTAAGACCACCTCGTTAAAGCCTTTACTTTCCGGCCGAATAGACTGTACAGCTTGCAGAGCCAACCCCAGGGCAATTTCGGTTTTGCCGGTTCCATAAGGTCCGGTGAGAGCAATGGTTTTGGAGAAAAGAAAATCTTTCATGCGATAAGCTTGCACTTTTTGCAGGTTTCGCATCATGCAAGACCCGCTCGAATGCTTCCTTGGCGGACAAATTTTGCGTGAAGGTGAGTCGCAAAGCAACCCGATTATCCGGAAAAGTTGTTCACTTAACCGGATACTGCGATTGTGCCCAAAAGTACAACTCTTGCTTGTCTGGTCTGATGAACCAACAGTGCCCGCCGTAAAGTCTCAGCACTCGTAGTTTGCCTGCTCTTCGGGGGATGCCGAAGGTCTTGGCCCCGCCTTGCGAATATACAATTAGCGCATAATAAAATGTAACCAATGATAATTATAAATATGTTCAATGCTGCTCTTTGCTTAAGAGGTTCCCAATATTCACAACGGTATTTTTTCCAGATTTTATTTCTATTTTTTTTGATGTAATTACTTTTCCATTCGGTGAAGCAATACGAAT
Source organism: Myxococcales bacterium (assembly GCA_050288705.1). Taxonomy (GTDB): domain Bacteria; phylum Myxococcota; class Myxococcia; order Myxococcales; family UBA5297; genus JBNKEI01. The sequence goes on along the minus strand of JBNKEI010000169.1, from coordinate 20,651 downwards.
ATAGTGAGGACCAGCGGATAGCTTCCGAGTAATTTCTGGCGTATCATTTAGTTTAGGAGTTTCTCCGTCAATGCCAATGATTGCCCATCCGTATGGTCTTAGGTTAATGACCAGAGTGCCTGTTTCCGGTTTCTTGATTGCCAATTGCTTTTTTTTTCGACGCGGCGGGGGATTAATCGGTTTTTTCCGCTGGACTTGAGTCGTTGTCTGGTCCTTTTTGGTTGCCAAGATTGCTTCCTGGGCGTCTGTTTTTACTTTAGTAGAATTCGCAGAATCGAGTTCCGAAGGCGGCGGCGATACGTGGTTCGACGGAGTGGCAACCTTGTTTTGGCCAGCGGCAGAAGACCGCAATGTCTCGGTAGTAGACGAGTGCAAATCATCTGTTTTTTGCATAATTTTTTTGACAATGAACGCGCCCAATAGTACAGCGACTAATAAACCAGCGATAACGCCGATTCGCAACTTTCTTTTGTCCGATTTCTCTGTTTCGGTGATCTCAATGGGAATATTAATAGGAAGTATAGTGCCAGGCAGGCTTACTGAGATATCGGCGATTGTTTTAGACTGCTCTATTGGCGCCAACGGAACAGAATTATTGAGCATTTTTTTTGCTCTATAATGAATAGATGTCTCGATTTTTTCTGGTTTTTTGGTGTGAACCTTTTGTTTAGATAATAAATGCGCCAATTCAAATTTTTTCGTCTCCCCATATAGTGAACGCATATAAGCTACTAGGTCGCATTCCGCAGGGTTCGTGGTCTCCAGATGTATTGATTGATTTAGCGCACTCGCAAACTCCTCGGCGGATTGAAAGCGGTTCTTACGCTTGCGGGCGAGCGCTTGCATGATTACCGAAGAGAGCCGCGGAGGAAAATCTGGCTTTTTCGATACTGGCGGAATAATTTCTCGATTTAGTACAGCATAAAGCACTCCCGCTTGATTCTCTGCTGCGAAAAGCGGGGTAGAAAGATTTAACGCTACTTCATATAGCACTATTCCCAGAGCAAAAATGTCGGAACACTCGTCGAGTTCCTCGCTTTTGGCTTGCTCTGGTGATAAATATTGTAGCTTTCCTTTTATGCCCCCTATGCTGGTATTTTCATTAGCTGGTTTGGCAATGCCAAAATCAACCAATTTTACATCTCCCTCATATGACAAAAGTATATTTTGAGGGCTTACATCCCGATGTACAATATGTAATGGATGCCCGTGATCACCAGGAACATGCCAGGCATGATCGAGCGCTTTCGCAACACGTTCTCCTATAGTTGCTGCCAGCAGGGGACTGATGCCTGGCGAGTTGTCTATAGCTGTTCGCGAAAGAGAGGCATTGTGCAGTTCTTTGAGACTAGTTCCATTAATGTATTCCATGGCCAGAATTAACTCGCCATCTTCCTCGATGAAATCGAGAACGCGAACAATATTTGGATGATCCAGGTGGACTGTTACCGAGGCTTCACGCAAAAACATTTCGCGAAATCTTTGCTCGCGAGCAAAATCCGGTAAGATTCGTTTGAGAGCAATTGGCCTGGAAAAGCCGGCATGGCCAAGCGTGCGCGCAAGATAAACTTCGGCCATTCCGCCCGTGGCTAGCCGCTTAATTATTTCGTATTTTTCAAATCTTTTGCCCGGAAACAGCTCCAACCGACTTCCCCCGTTAGCAAGCTATGCAGCACATTCATTACCTGGCAACATAGCATAACCAAGCAAGTTCTTGGTCGTGTTTTGCACGCATGGCAAGGAAAGAGGCGCTACTGGCTGGATTTTTCTCACCTTCAGATGACTAAACAACGGCCTAGTCGCGCACGCAACGGACGGCAGTGTAGATGTCGTCAACTTTGCCAAAAAGACTGGAGCCGTCGGAGAAGAGGACACGCCATGCAAAGCCCCCAGTACCATCCGGCTTGAAGTTACCGTCCATATAAGGGGTGGAACTCCAGAACCAGCAATCTCTAGCATTTGGAAAAGCGGTTGGATCAATAGCTGGTCGCTTGTTATCTATGGTTGATCCCTTGATATTGGCCGTGTCTACAATAGTCCTTAGTTCGGAAATAGTTGGTAGTCGCCACCTAGAATCAAATCCTCCAAGCTTTTTTGTGTTTTGCTCATCACAGTAATCAACTGCTTCTGCCCATTTACGGCCGCTGTTGAGAACTTTCTGCTGCCAAGTCAATTTGGTTACGCTATCGTAGACTGTGTTGTCATTGGGATCGTCATGTTCTGTCACTATGAACCGGCCTACGGGTGCGCTTGCATAGGTCGCTGGCGCGCTAAAAATGGCGATTACTCCGACGACGCTGAATAAGTGAGCATAATTTCTAATACAGGGACCATGTGAATAAATAATGCTTTTCATTTTTGCTCCCAAAATGCTTTTTACTTAGGGGGTTAGCGCACACAGCGGACGAAGCCGGTATAGTCCTTGTTGTCTCCATTGCTGTAACCGCTAGAGAAGTCGACATACCATGCCGCCGGGTCAGTATAACCACTGCCCGGGATGTGCTCGTAATCTGTTGCAGTCCAGAACCAACAGCCGCGTGATGGACAACCATTTTCTGGCTGACCAAAGACGTCGTTAATCGCCAAATTAATTCGACTGTTGTCAATAATCGATTCAAGTTCAACTTTGGAGGGCAACCGCCAGTTTCCCTTACAATGATCTTTTGCCTCGTACCAGGTAAAAAACTGCGGACCACCCGTATGCGGCTGAGCTATAGTATTTGTCTGTACATAGCGTTGCCAAATGAGGCAGGTCTGAGAATCGAGCACATCTCCTTGGTCATTGATGACTGAATAAGCATCATTTGGCGGAGGAATGGGAATAGCCGGCCAATTGGTCCAATTGGTAAGCGCAGGCCGATTTCGCTCCTCGTCAAACTTTGTGCAATTAGGACATTCTCCACAGATCTCATTTCGTGTTTGCCCGCAATTGTCGGTCCAGGAATTTATGCCGCAAGCTTTTCCCACGCTTTCACAGTGCTCGTCCACTGTCTCGGGTACGCATTCGCTTCCATTATTATCTTCATTGGGCTGCCTTGTATAACACAATTCTTGACGGCACACTCCATTTTTACAATCTTTGTCATCATTGCATTTTCCGGGGAAATCAATACAGGTAGCAGTACTTAGTAACACCGCTGCCAAACCTCCCCACGACGTCGCACGTGATTTCATGGTGAACTAGACCTTACCTTGGGTTTCACTAGCCCTGACTCAAAAATTTCCACCTACGGTAAATAAAACCTGACTAGTTGCTGATTCTGTTATCTTGGCTGGCTGTCGATCCCAAGAAACATAGAAAAACGCCCCCGAACCAGCCGCGGCTAGCGCCGTTCCTATTATGAATCCCGTGCGCAGCTTGTCCGCGGTATTAAAGTCGCGGGATAACTGGTAAGCCATTAAGTCGTCATGATTATAACTCCCGTCGGAATTACGACGCGGGCTCGCATCGTTCGCAATATTTCTCATATGCACCTGTTCGTAGACTGCTGCTCCGGCTAATGCAGCCGCGAGTCCAGCCAATGACCACGCAACCGTACGTTGCCATTTTGCTTTTGGCTTTGGCGCAGAGGAGACGTTTATTATCGGGTTGTCTGCACGAAGAGGAAGAGACTTAACCGGTGGTTCGACTTTTCCCGTGGCTATGAACGTAGCGAGCTTTTCCAAATTGTCGTCTAATTCATCATCGGTGGCGCCATTGGTTAAAAGGTTTATTTCTGCCTCTCTCGAATTCTTATTTTTATCGACCAACTGGACGGCTAAATATTTTTTACCCTCTACTGGTTCGTGTTCCCGAACCATTGCCACCGATTGAACCTTCAGCAAGCCAGCGAGCCGAGCCAGTGACTTAATTCGCTCTTTATTGTCTTTAGAGAAAGCAACGCAGGGACCTTTATCAGCAAAAATTGATCCTTCAAATCCTTTGTTAAATTCGACTGTTGTATCGCCTTTTGCTACAACTTTTTGGAATAAACCTCGTCCACTGGGAAACTCGATATCTACTTGGTATTTACCTTCGGGGACGCGAAGTCTTTGGGGAGAGTGCCCGACTGGACATCCATCAATATGTACCATCAATCCTACTGGATTTGTGAGTATGCTAAGTGATGAATTGGCGCCCCTTTTCAGTTCCTCTCGCGTATTATCAACATATTGGTGAAACGTGGGAGGAAATAATCTGAAATCGAGTTTAAAAGTACCGATTCGAGCTATTCTCTCTACTGCCGCGCGGTAATCCTTTTCGTTTGCTTTCGATTTGTAATACGCCCAGGCTAATTTGACATAAGCATCGCGAACACTGTCGCAACGCTTTTGCGAAGGAGGCTGTAACATTAGTTCTTTGATTTCTTCCAATAATGGATTGATTGCTTTTTGATAGTCCATATTGAGAAGGTCCTCGCGACGTGCCTCCAGACGGTGATTGATTTCCTCCATCGACATTGACGGAATGCCGCCAAGTTTATTGATGAGAGACTGCTGCGACTCGACGGTTACATTTTTGCGCGCGAGCGCAGCGCGAAACTTGCTAACGGTTGCGGCGAGCGAGTTTTGTTGACAAGAGCCACCTGCTACTACTGCTGTTGATTGTGCGTAAACTGGCGTTGAAGCAATGATTATGCTGGTTAGTAACCAGCCGGTAGAATTATATTTCCAGCGCTTCATTTTTTGACTCCCCAGTGCATTATGCTTTTTTCGACGACATCCATCGTTATGGGCCGAGTAACTTGCACCCAGTCTTTTTCAGGGTAAGCTCAAGTTGGTAAACCTGGCTTGGGGAAAATGGTAGTCGATGCTGGTAAAACTGCCACCTATGAAAAGGGTTTTTTTACTTGCTGCCAATGCAGATACGGCAGAGTAGATAGCAGTCGGACGATTCCATTTTTTGTTCACAGTGCCGGTACCGTTGGCAAGAATGGCCGCAATATATCTCTGTGATTCTCCGCCGATGCTGGTAAAATTGCCGCCTACGTATACGGTTTCTCCGTTTACTGCCAATGCCAAGACAGCTTCATTAGGGCTAGGATTCCAGTTCGGGTCCAGGCTGCCGTCGGCGGCTTTTACTGCCGCGAGATGCTTGTTTGACCCTCCGCCAATATTCTCAAATTCGCCACCCACATAAAGAGTTTCTCCGCTTATTGCCAATGCTGAGACAACTCCTTCGGGATTAGGATTCCAATTCGGGTCTAGGGTGCCATCGTCGGCATTTATTGCGGCAAGGTACTTTTTTGCCGCTCCTCCTATAGTGGAAAACTTACCGCCCATATAAATACTTTTTCCCTTTACTGCCAAGGCAAGTACAGAGTCATCGGGCTCGGGATACCAATTCGAATTAGGGTCTAGGGTACCGTCATCGGCTTTTATTACTGCAAATCTCTTTCTTGAAACCTCACCAATATTGGAAAAAGCGCCGCCTAGGTAAACGGTTTGGTCATTTACTGCCAACGCATATATATTGTCATCGGGCTCGGGCTTCCAGTCTTGGTCCAGGGTACCGTCGGCATTTATTGCGGCAAGGTGCTTTCGCGGCTCCCCTCCGATACTGGTAAATTCGCCTCCTGCAACGATATTCTCTCCACTTACTGCCAACGCGTGTATATGTCCATCAGGCTCGGGCCTCCAATTCTGGTCCAAAGTACCGTTGGCTTTTATTACCGCAAAGCCCCCCCGTGGTTTTTCATTGATTGAGGAAAAAGAACCCCCCACATAAACATTTTCTCCGCTTACTTCCAGCTTCATTACACCATTATTAGCTTTGGGCTTCCAATTCCGATCTAGTTTGCCATCGGAATGAATGGCCGCGAGGTTCCACCTTCTCTCCTCATCAATTTCGGAAAAATAACCACCTACATAAATTATTTCTCCGCTCACTGCCAACGTAACTACATTAGACTCAGATTTAACTTTGGGTTTCCAAACTTGATCTAGGCTGCCGCTGGAATGGATAGCCGCTAGGCTTTTCCTATCATCAGTTCCAATTTTGGAAAACCTCCCCCCTACGTAAATGAATTCTCCACTTTCGCTCAATGCCAATGCATTGACCTGACCATCAGCATCGGGCTTCCAATTCTGGTCTAGAATACCGTCGGAATGGATAGCCGCAAGGTTTTTCCTATCATCAGTGCCAATTTTAGAAAAAGAACCCCCTACGTAAATGATTTTTCCACTTTCGCTTACTGCTAATGAAAGGACTGGACCATCGGCATAAGACTTCCAATCGAGATCTAGGGTGCCGTCGGAATGGATAGCCGCAAGGTTATTCCTTTGCTCTTCACCGACGAGCGAGAAGTTGCCACCGACGTAAATGGTTTCTCCGCTTACTGCCAATGTTTCGATATGGCCCGAAAAACCATTAACGTTCCAAACTGGATCTAGGGTGCCGTTGGCAAGAATATGAGCTAACCCAGTTTTATTTATGCCATCCACCTGGCGAAACGTTCCCCCAATATACCACCCTCCAGTTCCATCGGGAGCGATCGCATAAACAGAGCCTGTTACCAGTGGAAAGGGGCTTTGGCGGTTACGGGCGGTATCCCAGGCTACTACCCCTCCGCATACAGGGCCAATTCGGGAAAAAGCTCCACCTATATAAACAGTACCGTCGCTTCCTTGGGCTATTGCGTTTACAGGGCTATCAGGTATGAGAGGCGCAGGTCGCGCCCAAGCCTCCTGGGAAAGCGAGGTCTCCCCGGTGGGTAACACTGCTGCTACCGCATAATAATAGGGTTGCCAATTTTCAAGTTTGCTGTGTACCAGCTCGTTGGTTTCGCTGATTTCGTGCTTATCGCTTTTACTTACTCCGCTGGAATTCTTCCAATAGACTTTGTAACTCGAAGCTCCGGGAACTGCGTCCCAACGCAACAGTGTTCGCTGAGGACCCGGCTCGGCAATCAAATTAGCTATTTCATTGGTCTGCCCATTGGCTTGTCCAGAAATGTGCACACACAAACCCTCACGGCATTCGCTTTCTCCTTGGCAATCGGCGTTACTACTGCATCTTCCGGGAAAATTAACCGAACATGCCGCAATATTTAGCAGCGCCACTGCCAAAATACCCCCTGATGCCGCAGGTGATTTCATGGTGAATTAAGCCTTTCTTTATAGCTCACGTTCCAAATTCCCACGCTTAATAAAACCTTGCTTGCCAATACTTTTTTCTTGAAAGGGCTACCCGATTCCAAGAAATAATGAAAAACCTTATAGAAATCTTTTTCAGGGTAAGCTCAAGTTGGTGAAGTTGGTTTGGGGGAAATGGTAGTCGATGCTGGTAAAACTGCCACCTATGAAAAGGGTTTTTCCACTTGTTGCCAATGCAGATACGGCAGAGTAGGTAGCAGGCGGACGATTCCAATTCTTGTTAAGAGTACCGATACCGTTGGCAAGAATGGCCGCAAGATATTTCTCTTGTCCTTCGCCAATGCTGGTAAAATTGCCTGCTACGTATACGGTTTCTCCATTTACTGCCAATGCCGAGACAGCTTCATTAGGGTTAGGATTCCAATTCGTGTCCAGGCTGCCGTCGGAGGCTTTTATTGCTGCGAGATGCTTGTGTGACCCTCCGCTAATATTTTCAAATTCGCCACCCACATAAATGGTTTCGCCGCTTATTGCCAATGCCGAGACAACTCCTTCGGGATTAGGATTCCAATTCGAGTCCAGGGTGCCATCGTTGGCATTTATTGAGGCAAGGTACTTTTTTGCCACTCCGCCGATAGTGGAAAACTCACCGCCCACATAAATTCTTTTTCCCTCTACTGCCAAGGCAAGTATAGAATTATCGGGCCTGAGATCCCAATTAGAATTCGGGTCTAGGGTACCGTCATCGGCTTTTATTACTGCAAATTTTTTTCTTGAAGCCTCCCCAATACTGGAAAAAGCACCACCTACGTAAACGGTTTGGCCATTTACTGCCAACGCAGACACGACACCATTAGGCTCGGGCTTCCAGTCTTGGCCGAGGGAACCGTCGGCATTTATTGCGGCAAGGTACTTTCTTGATTCTCCGCCGATACTGGCAAATTTGCCCCCTGCAACGATATTCTCTCCACTTACTGCCAACGCAGACACAACACCATTGGGTTCGGGACTCCAATTCTGGTCCAGAGTACCGTCGACTTTTATTGCCGCCAAGTTTCTCCGTGGTGTATCATTGATTTTGAAAAAAGCCCCCCCCACGTAAACGGTTTCTCCGCTTACTATCAACTCTACTACACCACTATTAGCTTCGGGCTTCCAATTCTGGTCTAGGCGGCCATCGGAATGAATGGCCACGAGGTTTTTCCTTAGCTCTCCATTGATTTTGGAAAAATAACCACCTGCGTAAATGATTTCTCCGCTTACTGCCAACGTAGCTACACTAGACCCAGAATTAGAATAGGGCTTCCAATTCTGGTCTAGGGTGCCGTCGGAATGGATAGCCGCAAGGTTTTTCCTTTCATCAATGCCAATTTTGGAAAAATTCCCCCCTATGTAAATGATTTCTCCGCTTTTGCTTACTGCCAATGTATTGACCAGACCCTCAACATCGTGTTTCCATTTCTGGTCCAGGTTGCCATCGGAATGTATAGCCGCAAGGCTCTTCCTTTCCTCTCCGCCGATGTGCGAGAATTCGCCGCCTACGTAAATAGTTTCTCCGCTTACTGCTAGTGCGCTTACCTTACCATCGGCATCAGGCTTCCAATCTAGATCTAGGGTGCCGTCAGAATGGATAGCCGCAAGGTTATTCCTTTCCTTACCGCCGATGCGCGAGAACTCGCCCCCTACGTAAATGGTTTCTCCGTTAACTGTTAATGCATTAACATGGCCCAAAAAATTATCACCAGACTTCCAATTCTGGTCTAGGGTGCCGTCAGCAAGAATATGAGCTAAGCCGCTTTTCTTTACGCCATCCACCCGGTAAAATTCTCCACCAATATACCACCCTCCAGTTCCATCAGGAGCGATCGCAGAAACAAAACCTGTTACCAGCGGAAAGGGAATGGGCTGACTACGAATAGTATTCCATGCCAATATGCTTCCGCTAGCAAGTCCAATTCTAGAGAACTGTCCACCGATATAAACGGTACCGTCGCTTCCTTGGGCAATCGCGTTTACAGTCTTATCAGGGATTAGAGGAGCAGGTCGCGCCCAGGCCTCCTGGGAAAGCGATGTCTCCCCGGTGGGTAACACTGCTGCTACCGCATAATAATAGGATTGCCAATTTTCAAGCTCGCTGTGTACCAGCTCGTTGGTTTCACTGATTTCGTACTTATCGCTTTTACTAACTCCACTAGAATTCTTCCAATAGACGTTGTAACTCAAAGCTCCTGGAACTGCGTCCCAATGCAATAGTGTCCGCTGAGGACCAGGCTCGGCAATCAAATTAGTTATTTCATCGGTCTGTCCATTGGTCTGTCCAGGAATGAGCACACACAAACCCTCATGGCATTTACTTTCCCCTTGGCAACCGGCGTTACTATTGCATTTTCCGGGAAAATTATCCGAACATGCCGCAATACCTAGCAGTGCCACTGCCAAAATACCCCCTGATGCCTCAGGTGATTTCATGGTGAATAAGCCTTTCTTTATAGCTCATGTTCCAAATTCCAGCTCGCTCTAAAAAAACTTACTTGCTACTAATTGTTTTCTTAGCTAACTACCATTCCTAAGAAATATTAACAAACGCATCCGAACCCAGTTGGCCTACGTTATTAGGATCGCCCAAATTCAATTTATAATTTTTGCAGTGAACTGGATATCGGTCAACAACAACTTGCACTCTCGATCAAAATCCAAGTATGCGCTTGCATTTAACATCAGGGTGGTTTAGTGCTTGATTCACTAAGAGTTTTTGAATGGCTGTGATCATTGAGCTGATTCGGAGAAACTGTTCTTCTGCAATGCTGGCAACGCACAGAGTATTCTGAAGTCTTTTGTCCTTGAGCTATTCAAAATAGTCTTTGTTCTTTCTTGCAGTTGGAAGCACAAAAAACTGGAGCAGAAGTGCAAGGGGGAATGCGCATGTATCTAAACAATAATGTGGCCTAGCGCTGGATTTACCCATCCAGGAGTTTTTGTACGGATACGAGGGCTCTGAGTGATTGTATTGGTGGCATAATATTCTCCTAAGAAAACCTGGCGATGGTACCCCTGTGGTGTCAATTCAAGTGCATCATTATCAAAGTGTATGGTGCGCAAGGACGGCAGAAAGGTTTTTATTCCTTTGAACTCTTTGACTTCCAGGGGCTTCCCTTCTGTTTCTAAACGAGTTGCTTCTCCTAGCACTTTTATATTGTTTTGTATAAATTCAACGGCTAAAGGGATGGCCTGGGGGATCTCGGAAGAAACCTTGCCTGATTTACGAGCATTCAAATATTGCTGAATAGCCAGTTGAGTGTCTTTAGTTAATCGAGCATCGCGGTTCGAGTCAGGGGTTGTATTCTGTACTACTTGATATATTTTTAGCAATACTTCTTGCAATATTCCTGAATGAGATTTGGCCGCCTTTTGGAGTTCATGCAGTACTTGCTTTCGTTGCTCGGTAATTTCTGGTGGTTCTTGATATGTTGCATGTTGACTAGGCATAATTTTCTCCTATTTCAAAATAACAATGAATAAAATAAAAAATCTTGGGGATATACGCGTGAACCACAAGATATTAGTTCACGCGTTATGATTGTACAAAGGTTAGGATAATTACTTCATGTTGGCTGCAATGCCTTTTAGGGTATCGATTTCTGACTTCTGTATGTTAGATATCATTTGTGCCATAGTGTTATCATGGGCCATTTTGTCTTGGAGAGCCATCATAGCATATTGTTCTTCCATGCTCTTTTTGTGTTGCTCCTCCAGTTCAGCTTTAGACATGCCCGAAGCCCCTTCTTGGCCGCCACCGCCCATAATATTGCCGATAGCATTACTGGCTATTTTACCAATTGCTTGACTTGCTATTCCGCCAACGATTGCGCCAATCATAGTGTACTCCTATTAGTGGTATAGAAGACCAAAGGTCTTCGTTATTTGTTTTGTACTTCGCTAAATTATCAATGCTAGAATGATGCCAATATTATTGAAGTGTAAGAATCGCGCCGGCATCTCTCTCGTGAAACAACGTTGATTACTAGGCCCAGCCAAATGCCTGAGTTCGAATTCTGAACTGTTGGTCCAGCAAATTAACTCTTTCCTGTTCTTTTTTGATGCTAAATGGGCTATTCGGCATTTATAATAGGCAGCAAATGGGCGAATACGCGTTGGCATGGTATTAGCAAAATGCCTTGTTGAGAATTAACTCATAACCAAAATAGGAGAAATATCATGTCACAACTACCTATGGGGCGCCATTTCCCTTCTATACCTCAGAATTTTGGTTTTCCTCAGCCTTTACCTTGGGAAAAAATGGATTATCAACAAGCTCTTAGTGTTCTAAAAAATAATTTCAAATTGATTGCTGGAGCCAAAGGCGGCTGCAGACAAATTGGCAAAAATGATTTGCGCGATATTGCTTACAATAACCCTGGAGCGCCATCGGATCTAAAAAGAGCATGCAAGTTTTTTCTTGATAATCCAGCCTATTTTAATCTGGTAGAAAATTCCGCGAACATGCCTTTTGGGCTTGACAAAAAAAATGCATTAGATGTTTTTGAGATTAATAGTGCCATGAAAGATATGTGGGGAGGATATCATGGTCACTGTAAACTAGATTCTGTGTACGCCCTTGCGAAGACCGCCACGAAGACCGCCACGAAGACCGCCACGAATGTCGGCAATAAATTAGCCGATGGAGTTAAGAACGCCACGAATGCTGCTATGAATGTCGGCAATAAATTAGCCGATGGGGTTAAGAACGCCACGAATGCTGCTATGGATATCGGCAATAAATTAGCCGACGGTCTTAAAAACGTTGGTAAAATATTTGGATTCTGACCAACATGGCGAGTTATGTGTTGAGCAGTACACGCTTTTAGAGGAGAATAAAAATTGTCTTTCGGTGGCCCCGAAATAATGGGGTCACTTCATTTCCTATTTACAAAGTTGCGCGACCGGATGAGGGAGAGCGCGCTGCTCACAATGTTCCCGACACCACCCGTTTTGTCGAGAATTTCCAAAACCTTAAAGAGTTTTGCTGTACTTGCCCAGAGCATTGTGGCCCAATCGACAATTTTATTACCAGCGTTCTTGAGATATGCTGGAGTTCGAAATCTGAACTGTTGGTCCAGCAAATTAACCCTAATACTTGTTTCTTCTTTGGTTTTAAATAACCACTATCCGCATTTCCGGTAGGCAACAAATAGGCTAAGCGCATGTTGGCATGATGTTGGCAATATGTCTTGTCGAGAATTAACCCATAACCAAATTAGGAGAAATATCATGTCAATTTTACCTATGCCTCCAGGACATTCCCCTTCTGGGGCTTTCCCTTATTCTGGATCTTTGCCTTGGGGAAAAATGGATTATAAAAAGGCTATTCGTATATTAAAAAACAATTTCAAATTGATTGCAGGAGCAAAAGGCAGCTGCGCACAAATTGACAAAAACGATTTGCACGATATTGCTTACAATAACCCTGGGGCGCCATTGGCTTTAAAAAATGCATGCAAGTTTTTTCTTGACAATCCAGCCTATTTTAATCTGGTGGAAAATTCGGAAAAGGGTCCAGATTTTTTCCATCTAGATCAGAAAGACGCACTAGATGCTTTTGAGGTTGAAGGTGCTGTGGATGATATAGAAGGAGGGCATCATCATCATCATCATCACAGTCATAGACCAAAATTAACCAAAAATGACAATGGCTCGTACACTACTCCTGGTGGATACAAAATCATTCCTTCGAAAAAAAACAATCAAGGTTGGACAATTGTATCACCCGAGGGGAAAACCACGAACGTCTCTGGTGATCCCCATGTGGCCGAGGGCGATGGAGGTACATGGGATTTCAAGAGAGATTCAGTATTCAAATTGCCGGATGGTACGCGAATCGATGTGAGAACAACGGCTGCCAACAAAAATGGCTGGACCACAACCAAGCAGCTCGACATAACTTGTGGCAATGATCACGCGACTATTTCTGATATTGACAAAGGCCCAGGAAAATCGAGCGATATAAAACATGACGGCAGAGAGTATCGCGCAGAAAACCGCGGCTTTGGCGGCAACGACGTATTCCAAATGGCTGGAGACGGCGATGATTGGATTCTTGGTGGCAAAGAAATAGTTGGAAGCAAGGACCGCGGTTCCAAGCTAGTAGTGGGACAAGATCTAAAGCCAATAGATGACAAAACACATTATCGACAGGAGGATAGCATTCGCTGGACCGAAAGTCTCTATCACCTCATGCTTAAATTCGGTGAACTTGATAAAAAGTTACACTCGATTCCTAGATGATGCTGTTGACGTCTCCTTAAGAATCACCGAGAAATAGTAGCTTAAATTCTCGAGAAATTTGGGCTGAATATTTCAGCCCAAGAATTTTTTCCAAGATTTGGTATTAAGATTTTGTTTCAGAGATCTCATTCCTTATCCGTTCATTTTATTAATGCTCTATTCGTTTGCCAGGAATTGGCTGATACGAAAAACTAACTCGCTTATCAAACAAATTGTTAAAAATTGTAAACCAATGATTTAGAATAGACTATTCATGGCCCAAAATCCCGTTGGTCCGCTTTCTCAATGGGAATCTTAAGTCGTAGCACAATAGTTGTAGATCGCTTTATAAAGAAAGAAATAGGGCCGCATCCTGGATGCGGCTAATTAAATGCTCCATTAGTTTTAAATCGTCAACATGTTGTATCCGAATGTAACATTTATTTTCTGGTCCCAATTTATACCACTTCCGATGCAGATGACGTTATTTCCTCTGCCTCCATTGATAACAGCTCGCTCAGCTTCTTGGGCAGTCAAGTTGTAAATCTTCTTTTTTCCAAACTCACCGGTAACAACAATTCGAACGCTCCCATGTTTTTTTGATGTAACACTAATTTGATCGTTTTCGCCAAATCCATTGATATTAATGGGGCGTTTGAGTGACCCGGTCATGGCTTTCTCCTTTGTTTAATCATTGCTGAATTACGTTTGTTAACCAAATCGTGACCATAAATAGAATAAAATTATTCCACTTATGCCACCTGTCTGTTTTTATGATGAGTGTATATATGCATGCCCGGTGCCAGCTAGTTATTGAGTCGTTTGTCCATCGCTGAATGCGGGTTTGCTCGAAAAAGTGACTCTGTAGTGGCCTATTAGTAAAATTTGCGGACCAATGGTTTAGAAACTGGACTAGTCAAACCCATACGATAACCGTTGTCGGCTTGATGAAATTGCAACCGCTTCCCGCCAGACAAAGTACGCTCGCGGGCAGTAGCGTCGTTTCATGCAGGCTTATCGAAAAGTCGCCGTCAAAATTACGGGTTGGCACCGATTGTGCTCCATCTGTCTACAAGGAAGCGGATGATAAGCGTCTCAAGGGGAATAATTCGGATCGACTAAACAACTTAATTGAAAAAGAAAGCGCTCATTTATGATGTACTTAAAAACATCTCTTTTTTTGTTATTGGTTGTGATGGCAACTAGTTGCGGAGGAGACAATGATCATAAAAGATCTAGTGAAGACTATAATGGCAGAGTATTTGGAAAAGTGGAGTTTCAATATCGACGGCTAGCCAAAGAAAATGATGAGATTGTCCTAGGGACCGAATTATTTCGGGAAAAGGCCGGGGGGTTATTATCCTTATTAGTAGACAAAAATGGCAATGTCTTAGCTTCATCATCGTTAGACGAAAACGGTGCTTTTGATTTTAATATTACGAGGCCTGTCAAAAAAGGCGATAAAGTTCTTTTTGTGCCAGCTTTATTGTCCTCGACAAACGAGGTTGTTTTTACAGTATTGAATGCAGGTACGGTTTCTTTTCAAGAAAAACAAGAAGATATTAACGTATTTGCCGACTTATGGGTGTGGTCTGTGCCTGTGCCTAGCTCAGGCAAAGTAGGACGAGCAATAATTAAAGAGGATGATGGTTCAGGTGCTGTCTTTATATTTTCTATGGCTACACGTGCTTTACAAGACGTAGTAAAGTATATGCTTGAAGATCGCTTAGAAAATTTAAAACCAATAGCATATATATGGGCGCCTGGCAAGGATTGGAAGGAGGATGTGGAATGTGTTTCGTGTTATGTACCGCCTAACCAAAATATTACACTATTGGTTAATAACTCATCTGTACAGTTTCAGCAATTTGTTTTTCTGGGAGGTAGTCGATCTGGCTCTTCTGCCTGGGGAGCACCAGTCCTTCTTCATGAGCTTGGTCATTATGTAATGCAGAACTATTCACGCGATGATAGTTTAGGAGGAAAACATTTGTTGGGAGAAAAGATAGAGCCTGCATTCGCCTTTAGTGAAGGATGGGCTAGTTTTTTTGCAACTAGTGCCATGGGAAGATGGAGCAAGCAGCCATTTCCTTATTTTTGGAATATTCAACAAAATAGTTTTTTTTGGCTCAATTATAATGAAATTAGCCCTGAATCGGCTATTGCTCTACCTACATTAGATGGCGGAATTGAACAGGATATCGATGAGAGTTTCGTAGCCTCAGCACTATATAATCTCTGGGATGGCAAGGATGTGGCAGAAGTAGGGGAAGACGATGGAGCTGCATTGGGGACCGAAGCGGTTTTTTCCGCTATTTCCTCGTCGAGATTTAAAAGACAAGATCGCGGTGCCTTAGGTGCTGACCTTGTCGATTTTGTTGATGCATTAGTTTGTGCTTCGCCACAGGAAAGCACTAATGTCGATAATACATTACAATATTTTGGATTTCCCTACGATTCTGGAAATTCAATTTGCCACTAATGGTAGATAATTTGCCTAAACGTCGTTTCTTGGAAGGAGTCAAAATGTTTAGAACGTCAAAAGTAATAATCTATACAGCATTTCTTTCTGTCCCATTGCTTGCTTTTGCAAACGAAGAGAAAAGTACCACAAACGTTTTTGCCGAAGCCCTGAAAAATAACCAACTTTCTTCTCGTACGCTATCCTGGAATCCAATGGAAGTAACTATAGAGGACTCAGGAATAGAGAATGAATCATGTTGGTTTCGCGTTAAAATATCCATAAAGGCAAAAGTTCCGGCAGCGCCTGTCCTTCGTGTAGAATTGCCTTCTAATTCAGGGTTAAAGGAGGGAAATCTTGAAGAAACATTTGCACCTAGTCCATATCCATATACCTATATTCGGTTTTTTCGAGTAGCGTACTCCGATAAACAAACTGATAAACCAGTGCGATTTACTCTAACTTCTTCTAGTCGTGACAGCTCGTTTAAAACCTGGGCTGATTTTCCAGCTGTCTTTCCCGATATTTCAGTGAAAAAAATTGCCCAGGAATCAACCGGCGAATCAATTCCCCCTGTGCGTTTTGGCAATCTTATCGTAGACAGAGCCATTCCTTTGTCTGCAAAAGAAAAATGAACCACTGTTCTTTTGTCTAGCAAAATTAGAGTAGTCTGTCTGTCTGTCTCCGCAGGTGCACCGCTTACGTTGCTGCTTCCGAGGCGGCAGTAGCAATTCATGGCGAAACCGGTACTGGAAAAGAACTGGTTGCGCGAGCGCTCCATGGGCGCTCGTTCCGTCGTGATGGTCCACTGGTTACTGTGTGCAATTATCGTTCGCGCGATAGTAGCTAGTTTTTCATTTCTGCACAGGCCCCTCCATAGGAATCGCGATCAGAAGCCCTACTCAGCGACAAATTCTACAAAGTAGTGAAGAGACTCAAACCGTTTCCTTTTTTGTTAGTTCCTTGTGACGGTTAGCCTTTGCGGAAATCAGTGTCAAATTTTTTAACATGTCAGTGAGCCGCAGTTAAGAATCTGCCCCGAAACTGCTAATCACAAGTTTTTACTGCCAGAATTTTTGTTAAAAATAAAGACCAAAAATATCTATTGTTAAAATATCAACATGTCCCCAAACCTGTTTAACAATTTTAGTCGAACGTCAGTATATAGCGTGTGCAGCGCAAAGCCAATCCGACGTATGAAGCTAATTGCGAATGTCAGAGGACCAAAAATGACACGTTACACATTGGTGAAGATTCTAACGAATAGTGAAAGATTGATAGTTAGGCATAAACTTTGCTTTTCTTGAAATGAGAAGGGAAAACAATGAAAAAATTAAAAGTAATAGGTTTTATAACCTTAGTACCGCTGGTAATTCTTGGTGCTTGCGGTTCAGAAAACATGGAATTTGAAGATGATGACCAAAACATTAATGACTGGCAAGCCGCTGGTCCTGAACTCGATGTTCTTTTTGGCGCCAGCTCGGGGAGGACGTCATCATCGGCAAAAGGATTGATGGTTTTTCCGAAAAATGAATGGGCTAGTTCCACGCCGGAAGCTCAGGGGGTAGATTCTAAGAAGCTTGAGCAGGCCATCGGTGATTTTGAAAAAAAAGCACCTTTCAATGGTGTGCAGGAGCTAGTTATTGTTCGTAACGGTTATTTAATCTGGAAAGGCAAGAATGTCGACAACAAACATGGTGTTTGGTCATGCACCAAAAATTTCACCAGCACGGTTCTTGGCCTATTAATCGATGATGGAAAGATAAAATTAGATACGCCATTGCAGAGGTATCTTCCTGAACTCGAAAAGAATTACTCAAATGCGACTTTTAAACATTTTACCACTATGACTTCGGGTTATTTCGCGGAAGGAGATAAAAAAGACGACCATGGACAGAGCCAAACCCCATTTAATCCCTCTAGCCCGCTCTTTAGTCCGCCGGGAACAAAATTTGCTTACTGGGATTCAGCAATGAATCAACTTGCCCATGCTTTAACTAAAGCGGCCAATGAGCCTATAAGCCAAGTTTTTAAGCGTCGCATCGCTGATCCCATCGGCATGAAAGGCTGGAAATGGGGAGGGCGGAAAACAATCCATGGATTGGAAGTCAGTGACGGAGCAGGGAATGGAAGCCAATCTCTGGAAATTACCGCCCGGCAGTTAGCAAAATTTGGCCTTCTTTTTCTCAATCGGGGAGCATGGAATGGGAAGCAGTTAGTAAATTCAAAGTGGGTAGATGACGCGACTAAAAACCAGGTGTCCTCCTCGATCAATCTAGCTATCCCCCAATCCAAACTCGATGGTCGTGGAACCTATGGATTTAACTGGTGGACAAATGACGGAAAACGTAAATGGCCTGGGGCTCCAGCCTCAACCTACGCTGCCAGCGGCTATAATAACAACAAACTTTTTGTTATTCCCGACTGGAATATGGTGATTGTACGATTAGGCCAAGATGAGTACAAAGGGGGGTTCAGAATCGGCGATGACGTCTATTCGAATTTCTTAAGAAATGTTGGAAATGCGCTTAGCCAGTCGCCCAGCCAAGACTGTTCTAACGCTCGTATTGCCATTAGCGCTGACGGCAATCAACACGACAGCGATGATTGGGGGGCTACTCCCGCAACTCTTGCCTTGCTAGCCAAACGGGAATGGCAGCATAAACTAGTACATTACGATTTTAATAATCATCTTGGGGATAACGATTCTTTAATGGCTGAAGAAATGCGCAAAAGCACCATGGGCGCAGCCTCGCGCTTTGGTTTTGATAAATCGCGATTCTTTAACGACCAAACCCAACTGAATAGCTCGATTAATAACCTGTCCGAGGCAATCAATGCCTCCTCGCCGGATAATCCGCTTTGCATTTTTGCTATGGGACCAATGGAGGTAATCTGGAGGGGTATCGATGCTTCTGATCGCGCCAAACGACGGTATGTGAAAATTATATCGCATAGCGAATATTGGAATGATGTCCACGCAGATACCGATCAAATGCAGAATACCCGGGAAGATGTTGAAAAACTGGGAGTGCAATGGGTGTCAATTCGCGATCAGAATGGTGATCAGAAAGATGATGATCAGAAGAGCAAGCCGCGTTTGAGATGCGAATACGATGAGTACCGCTGGATGCGCGATGCTGACGATTCACGCCTGAGGTGGATTTATGAACGGATGCGGAACGCATCAGTATTTTTCTCAAAATTAAAAGGAAAAGAAGAATACAAAAACATAGGGGACATTTCCGACTCGGGCATCGCCTATTTTGCAATGACTGGCAAGGATGATGGAAACCCAGAAAAGTACCGGACGTTTTTTGGCGACTGGGTCGGAGACCCTAGCAATGACTTGGCGGTTAAGGGTTTCACTTTAATTGATGCACTCACTGATTCCGATTTAAGAGCCCTTACCGATGGTGGTAAAATCAACCTTTCCCAAGATGGAAGCATGCTCAATATTCGAGCAGAGGTCGAAGGTAACCCTGGAAGCGTAGTGTTTTCTGGCTTGCTTGCACATACGGAGAGTACTGCGCCTTATGCGCTCGCCGGAGACGACCAGGGAGATTACCACTCATGGAAACCAAAAACAGGTAATTTCACGCTTACCGCTACGCCCTACTCTTTAGCCAATGGAGAAGGTCAGGCGGGCAAGTCATTGACTATTTCTTTTGGTGTTAGCCAAAGCTCGGACAACAACGATGACAATGACAATGACAATGACAATAAAAACAATAACCTTATCTATGACGACTGCGAAAAGTGGCCTAAGACATCTTCTGTCGGTAAAAAGTGGCACTGGCGCCTAGATGCCAGCGGAGGTACACTCGACGATAGCTCAGAGCAGGCACGAGCTGGAAAACGCTCATACAAAATAACTTACAACAGCAAACAACCTGGCAAACGAGTTGAACTTGTGCTTCAGCCAGGATTAAATCTAGGCTTCGGAAAAGATTACTGGTATGGCTATTCGGTTTATATCCCAGCCAATTGGCAGAATCCAACCTCTTATGGAGTAATCGGACAATGGCACAAAGCAGGGTATAAGGATTGCAGCAAAAACCAATGGGAATGTGATAATAGGTGCTGCTCCAAAAATCCAGCTACTCCGCAACCTTTAGGTTTTTACACCTCCGGCTCGTCAGATGCTCCAACTTTTCAGACCCAGATATCTGGCATGGACGAATATTTTGCATGCAATTCTACTTGTAACTACAACAAGTTTGATTATCGCAAAAGATTTGATTCCCCGACTTTAAAAAAGGGTGCTTGGAATGACGTGGTGGTACATTACCGGCCTGTGTACAAATCTGCTGCTGGAAAGGTTGAGGTTTGGTTAAACGGCAATAAATATGTCGATGTAACTAACTATACAGCGCATAACGATGACCTGGGGCCATACTTCAAGCTTGGTTTGTATGCCACATCTCAAAAAAACCACGTGCTCTATATTGACGAAATTCGCATTATGGAGAACGGAAGTTATGCCCAGGTAGTTCCCAGAGGACGGTAATCCGTAAACTAGATTCACTACAAGGTTCTGTAGGGCTGATAAGCAGTGCAGTTTATTCGGAAAGCCGCCTGTGTGCTTACGCTGCTAGAAAGTAAAACTGCTCTACAGAACCCTATGTGAAACATGAAAAGCTTAGCCTTTGTTTTATGCGTGTTTTTTATATTTCTTGGGACCGGCGGTTTCCAAGAAAAGCGTGCATTGGTACGATGGCCAAGGATTTTGGCTATGTCAAAAGCGACTCTCCAAAGGGAAATTTCGCTTTTGGCCTTCGAGTGAAAGCGAGATAGTTAGCCCAATGCAAGCTCATGAACTTCATGTGCTGCTATATGCAGGTGACCCATCAGC
>JBNKEI010000168.1:0-41636 GCA_050288705.1 Myxococcales bacterium | reverse complement strand
CGGAGTGACATCGAAGGCATCGGTAGCCACTACATTCGCGCTAAGCCGAGGCGCTATCTCAATATTAATTCTATCAAGAAAGGACCCAGTAGCTTCTGGAAACTGACGCTGGAGGCTATCATGAAGTTCCTTTAGAGTCTCGTCGAGAGAAAGTACAAGCACCATAGAATAAGGATGGGAAGCACCAACTTCCATGGTATCAACAAGTTTTAAGGTTCCCGTTCCAACAGGCGCATTTTTCCATTGCTCCTCAATATCTCTTATAACTGCACGAATAGCTCTTCTTTCCAAGGAAGAGGGAGGGGGACGAGCGCAAACTTTGACATCCGTTGGTGATCCGCTTGTTCTAAACACCGCGTACAAGGAAAAAACCAAACAAAGGCCAATCAACAAACAAAAACTAACTAACAAAACCTTCGACCTAAGAAAGCAGCCAAATACTCTCGCAGCAAAATCTTGAGCTCTTCTGAATCTTTTTTGAAAATAAGTTTTTTCCCCCAAAGCTTTTCTCCTGATTACAATCTTAGAAGAACTATGGTCATGCGGTAATTGAATCAGTAAAAACAAATAAAGCGCTTTCATAAAGAAAGTCAAGAAGTTATCAAACTCAGAAAACGATGCAAGGTCTTACCTTTACCTCTTTTTGCCTACATCGACATTCAAAAACACGTCAATTGAAAACTATTGATTCTTTTCGCTTCTCGGTGTAGTATAATAACCTGAAGGTTACGACCTAGCGGGGGTCTTTTTTTAGTCTTTCGTTATACGATATTTCTTATAAGAACGAGTTTTGTTTCTCGCGGACTCTATTCAACATGAATAGATTTGTCGTCGGCATAACAGGTTTATGTTTTGGAACAATTTTAGAATTAAGCTGCAATAACTATAACTCTAAAAAAAGGAGATCCAATGAAGACGCTGTGGCATTGGTCGCCAGACCCAGTTGCGGACGTGCTCCATGCTCTAAGACTGGAGGATAGCTTTTATTCGCGTAGCGACCTGGGAGCGCCTTGGGGAATTGAAATTCCATCTCGTAATTGCACTGGCTTTCATTTCGTTGCCCAGGGCTCGACCTGGATATTATGCGAGGATCGGCATTTTCAGTTAGAAGCAGGCGATATGGTTTTTTTCGTTCATGGGCAAAAGCACTCAATTGCCAGTGCGCCCGACGTTCCCCTTGCTCCAGTAGAATCGCTCCATCGAGAAATGGTGGGCTCGCGTTCTTGCCGACTTAAACACGGCGGAGACGGCGAGCGCGCTTTGGTGCTTTGCGGAGGAATGCGCTTCGAGCCGGAGGATCATCCCCTTCTTAACCTGCTTCCCCATATTCTTTTGCTTCGTGGAAAAGAAGCTGATAATGGCGCCTGGCTTCAGCTTTCCATTGAAACCATGCGTAAAGAAGCGTCAAGTTCCCGAGTGGGCAGCGAAAGCTTTCTGACCCGCCTTGCTGAACTTCTATTGATTGAGTCTATCCGACGCTGGATGGAGTCCAATAGCGACCTCCGTCAGGGTTGGTTAGCTGCTTTAATGGACCCGCAAATTGGCCGCGTGCTAGCGTTAATGCATCGCGAAAGCGATAGACAATGGACTATTGAAACTTTGTCCTCCGAAGCTGCAATGTCGAAATCGGTGTTTTGCGAACGATTTCGGGAAGCAGTGGGAGTACCTCCATTGCAATATTTAACCAGATTGCAAATGCAGCTCGCGATGCGCTGGATACGCACCCAACGAATGCCCCTATATGAGGTAGCTGAACGACTTGGCTATGGCTCGGAGGCTGCTTTTAGTCGCGCCTTTAAACGGCACATGGGCATACCGCCCGGCGCAATGAAATATGAATCTGCTGCAAGAAACATCAGCTCGGCTGCCACCTAAATCCTTTTGCATTTTAGGAATATTTATCAAGTAATTCGGAAAAATTAGCATGGACATTTTACCGGCCTGAAGGTTACCCTTAATTAAAGGTGGATATAAATCTTTTTTGCTAGGTACTCAAATGACCCAACTAAGTTTAAGCGGTAAAAAAATCGCTATTCTTATAGAAAGCGATTTTTACGAACGAGAAATTTTTTACTATCAACATCGATTCCTGGAAGAGGGCGCTAGTGTCGACTTTCTTAGTCGTTTATGGGATGCGCCTTCCCAAACCTATACCGGACACGAATTCCGGGCTCCTTTACTCTGCGACAAAAGCTTTGAAGAAATGGACGACAAAACTCTACAAAGCTATTCAGCAATAATTGTTCCTTCGGGCATGGTCGCCGATAGGCTTCGCTATACTGAAGATGTAAATAAAATTCCGCCTGCCACCGCCTTTTTACAGCGAGCCTTTACGGAAAAAAACATTGTAAAAGGAATTATTTGCCACGGGCTGTGGCTGGTGGCCCCTACTCCTCAATTGGTTAGTCAACGGCGCTTGGTGGTGCACAACAACCTATTAGGTGACGCCAAAAACATGGGAGCGATTTTCGTCGACAACGATCTGGTTGTCGATAATGATTTGGTTACAGCTCGAACAGGCGATCACTGCCATTTATTAGCTAGAACCATTATTAATCTAATTAGCCAATTTCAAAACCCGCCGGCGAATGGGGTTCGGGGCTAGAGCCCCGAGTAGAACGACGACGATCTCCGCTCGATAAAGCGGAAAATTGGGGTTTTGCAATTGGCTCTTTGACTCTATCAAGTAGTTGAAATGGAAGGGAAGCTAAAGTGAATAAACGCATTCTCTGTATGATTTCGGAGTTTGGATACTGGGGAGAAGAGTTAGTCGGGCCTCTAGAAATACTTGACAGCCATGGTTATCAAACCACCTTTATGACTAATAAAGGAAAAAAAGCTCATCCTCTTCCCCCAAGCATGCAAGAAGGTTACTACGATCCTCCTCTTCATAAAATAGTAACTGATGCCTATTACTCTATCGCCACACAAAAACTTGACGCTTCGAACCGTCTCGATAATCCGGTAAATCTTTCCGCCTGGTTCCCCGAACGACCTTATTTCAATGCTCCTAACTTCGGTCGAGACTTAGAGAAATACTATTCTTCACGAGAAAAATGCTGGGAGGAACTAAAGCAATACGACGCTCTTCTTCTGCCCGGAGGAAGTGGTCCCATTATCGATATGGTTAACAACCAGCGATTACATGATGTAATTCTAGGATTTTTTCACCAGCAAAAGCTGATTTGTGCCGAATGCTATGGCGTCACCTGCCTCGCTTTCGCGCGAGAATGGACCGAACGTGACCGCAGCATTATATACGGCAAACACGTTACCGGACATGCGCTAGAATATGATTATAAAGATGGCACTGGGTTTTTGAATACTGATTTGAACATGGGGCCCCCTCCATATCCTCTGGAGCTAATTCTTCGCGATGCAGTCGGACCGCAAGGAAAGTACCACGGAGGTGTCGGCCATACGCTTTCTACAATTCTTGATTACCCATTTTTGACCGGTCGGTCTACCCAGGATTCCAAACTTTGCGGTGAACTAATGGTGCAAGCCTTAGAACAGGGACTTCGTCGATTTGGCTGGTAAACTTTTTGAAACGCAATGTTTTTATAATTCGGAGAGAAATATGCGTTCGTTTCAGCAAAGCATAACTTTACACGGAAAAGTAGTTAAGGTGGATGAGAAGAATCGTTGTTTTGAATTGCAATGCCGAAGCGGAGATCAGTTTCCGGTTAGTGTAGCGGAAACAACTTCCTTCGAAGTTCTTACCAATATCGATAATACCAACCGCGATCGCATTCCTAATAGCAGTACTTCCTCTTTAGAAAAGTACGTCAAGTTAAATTCGACGCTTATCGTAAAAGGCATATATCAGGAAAACGGCGAAAAACGCTGCCTACAAGGTACTAACATTATTCTTCCTGACTCAAATTCCGAAAGGTACGCTTTTGAGTCAACTCATTGGTGGATAGACCAAATTGCGCTTATGGGGGATAAATGGCTTGATACTCTTTTCGATTCTACTCGCAGTTACAAAATTGACGATTTTTCCAAGCGTTATCGCACCAACAGCAATATTTTGGGCGGGCCCTCCGACGACTCAATACAAGAATGCGCCACCCTTTCTCGACTAGTGTATGGTCTCGCATCTGCCTATTCTTTGACTGGTTCTGAACGCTACTTACTGGCAGCCGAGGCTGGAGTCAAATATCAGCGAGAAGCCTTTCGCAGCCTTTCACATGACGGAAAGTATTGCTTCTGGGCATTCGGTCGCCGCAATGGGATTAATGGCTCCAAATTAGTAGTAGCATCGGAAAATGACGATGACCGAGGCACCATTCCTCTTTACGAACAAATTTATGCCCTTGCTGGACTAGCCCAATACTATCGAATAACTCTCGATTGGGAAGTGCTCGAAGACATCCGACGTACAATTAACGGATTTCTCGATTTTTATCACGACACCGAGGAATTCAAGGCAAATGGCTTTCCTGGTTTAGGTGGATACTTCTCGCACATCGACTACGTAACCATGCGTCCCGACTCGGAATCGCTCGCGCATAATCGTGCTCGCAAAAACTGGAATTCCATTGGAGATCACATACCAGCATACCTGGTTAATCTTTTGCTAGCGCTTGACCCTGTTCCCAAAGGCCCGGGAATGAATCGGCTAGCCGAAATGCGTGATGTGTGCCGACAAATTCTTAAAGAAACCTCCAGTTTGATTATTGAACATTTCCCCGACCCAGAATCCGATTTCGTAAATGAACGATTTTTTGCCGATTTCGCGCCCGATCATTCCTGGCGTTGGCAACAAAATCGGGCAATTATTGGTCACAACTTAAAAATTTCCTGGAACTTATCACGGGTTGCTTTTTATTATCAGAATTTGGCGACTTCCGCTGCGGGAAATGAACGCGCTGATTATATCAACCATGCAGAGAAATGCCTTTCGCTCGCCCGTAAACTAGGCGATAGAATGGCAGAAGTGGGGGTTGACAAACTTCGCGGCGGAGTTTTCGACGCTGTCGAGCGAAAACCCTCCAATGGAATGCCGGTAGAGTTTTGCTGGGGCACGACCAAAGATTTTTGGCAACAAGAACAGGGCATTCTTGCATTTTTGATTCTGTATGGAGGCGAACCAACCAATAGCAATTGGTTATCCCTTGCTCGCGAGTCAGAAATGTTTTGGAATTGTTTCTTTCTCGACAGAGACCACCAAGGAATTTTTTTCCGGACCAACGAAAACGGACACCCGGTTGTCCGCGGCTCGTATGCCAATAAAGGCGGTCACTCCATTTCTGGCTACCACGCATTTGAGTTGAATTATCTTGCTCACCTTTATACGCGAGCCTATGTAAACGTCGAGAAGGGTCCGGATGACCAAAATTTTTGCCTCTATTTCCGAGTCGGTGCCGACTGCCAACAGCAAAGCCTTAATGTATTACCGGAGTTTTTTCCACCGGGAAAAATCAAAATCAAATCAATTCGCGTTAACGGACTTGATTGGACGGAAAAACTCAAACCAAATTCCGATAGTGATTTCCAAATCCCCTTGGAATCAGTGTTGAGAGATGTGGATATTGCAGTTGAATTTGCCGCCGCCACTGAATAGCGTTACGTATATGTATAAAAAACTATTAATTCACAAGGACTAATTGACTATGAACAATATAACTGGTCATAAAAAGCTGTTAGAACAACTCCATGCCGATGGTTTTCGTTACATCTTCGGGAACCCGGGCAGCAGTGAAGAAGGATTAATAGACTCGCTCAAACATTTTCCAGAAATTGAATATATTCTTTCTTTGCAGGAATCCATCGCGGTCGCCGCTGCTGATGGTTATTGTCGCTCTGCTCAAAAGCCAGCATGTGTGCTTATTCATGCTGGTGTTGGATTGGGAAATGCCCTAGGCATAATGTATCAGGCAAACCGAGGGCATTCCCCCCTAATAATTCTTTGCGGGGAAGCGGGAATATCTCGGTCCCCTTTCGAATCTCAGATGGCAGTTGATTTGGTGGCAATGGCACGTCCAGTGACCAAATATGCCGCGCGTGTCGAGCACCCAGCAAGTCTTCTTCGCATGTTAAGGCGAGTGATAAAGGAGGCAATGACTCCGCCTGAGGGGCCTGTTTTTCTTGCCTTACCCCAAGATATTCTCGATGCGGAAAATGACGAAATTGTAGCCAAAACAGTGGCGCCAAATACCAGAGTCGCCCCGAAAATCGATGATATTACCGAAGTAGCTCGTATTCTGGTTTCCGCGAAACATCCGCTAATTCTTATGGGCGACGGAGTATCACGTTCTAACGCGCAGCGCGAATTAGCAGTAGTAGCCGAAAAAATCGGCGCGAAGGTATGGGGCGTCAATGATTCGGAAATTAATTTGCCAAGAAACCACCCCCTTCATTGCGGTACTACCGGGCACATGTTTGGCGAGGATAGCGAAAAGATCGTGCGTAATGCCGATGCGGTGTTGGTGGTAGGGACCTATTTGTTTCCCGAGGTTTTTCCATTATTGCAGCATCCGTTTTCACCGGAGACCAAAATAATCCACATCGATCTCAATGCTCATGAAATTGCCAAAAACCATCCAGTGGATATTTCTTTTGTAGCCGACCCAAAATCAACATTAGCGGTTTTAATTGAAGCTATCCGATTAACCAGCACCCGAGACAATCGAGATATAGCGGCCGAACGCGTTAAAAGCATTGCCCTGGAAAACGGTAAGCGACTTTCTGAGTTGAGGTCTCGCGACGAGCAGAATTTTAATTCGACTCCCCTAAATATTTCCGCCTTCGGTTCGATACTCGCCAAAAAACTACCAAAAGACGCCATTATTTTTGACGAATCGCTCACCTATTCTGCCGAGCTTACTCGTTGGTTGCCGGTAAACGAGCCCGGTTCGTTTTTTCAAACCCGAGGCGGCTCATTAGGGGTTGGATTTCCCGGTGCTATTGGAATCAAGTTAGCAAATCCCCACCGTACAGTAATCGGGCTTTCTGGCGATGGCGGTTCTCTGTACACTATTCAAGCACTTTGGACTGCGGCTCATCACCAAATAGATGCCAAATTCGTGGTTTGCAATAATATCGGGTATCGGCTTCTTAAATACAATTTGCTTCAGTATTGGCAAACTATGGCCACGCCTAAAGACACCTTTCCTAGCTGCTTTAATGTTGACCAGCCCACCATCCAATTTGTTGACCTCGCTCGCTCGCTGGGCGTACCGGGAATTAAGGTACAACAACCTTCGGAACTAGATTCCGCGGTGAACGAGATGCTCGCGCATGCTGGGCCATTTCTTCTCGATCTTGTTTTAGAAAACTCAATTTAAAACTTTTAGGAAACATAAAATGACATCAATTAATGTACAATTCGAATATCGTACGGGAATTCCACAAAAATTGTTCCAAAATGTCCGCCTTACCGGTAGTTGGGATTTCGAGGGCCGCTATTCGGACACCTGGACATCTGCTAATATGAATGAATTTACCGCCAGTGATGGCTGTCCTGCCTGGCGGACAACAATACGTTTTGATAAAAGTCAAATCGGAAAAAAATTTCGCTGGGGAGTTATCGTTGACCGCGCCTCTGACAAAAACACCTGGGGAATAATTCGCGAAATATCCGATTCGGGCGCTTTATCTAATAATTGCGAATTTCAATTATCCGAAAGCAACCAAATTGAGCGATATTGGCTTACCAATTTAAGACGATTAGGGGCCAATAAAGAATATCGCCGGGCTAAAGCAGAGCCCGGGATTATTTTTTCGGTATGGGCCCCTAATGCAAGATCAGTCGAGTTAGTATTGGGCGATACATCGTCAGGTTACATATGGGACCAGGGCGCCAGTCCGTCGGGTTTGCCAATTCCGCAAGGCATTCCTTTAGAGAAAACTGGGGAAGGAATTTGGATATCCAATTCCAGCGACCGACGATTCGCTTCTTTTTCAAAATGGAAACATCAGCCGTATATGTACCAAATTGTCAAAGACGACGGTACAATCACCTATAGGACAGATTTGTACTCTCGTTGCCAAATCGGCTATGGACATAAAGATCCCGCAAATCCTAAGGAAAATGAGCTGCCTTGGAACGGTTCTTGCCAAGATTTAGATGGGACTAAAAGCTGTTCGGTAGTGGTAGATCCCGAAAAAGTTAATGACCTGAAAGAAGCGGAATTTTGGGCAAATGAATTTAATCCCACATTGTCAATGCCAACTGCGGTTGAAGACCTGATTATTTACGAACTTCATGTTAGCTCGCTTGGTTTTGAAACTAATAAAGGTGGAACGCTGCAAGATGCGGTCGCGTTTTTAGATCATTTGGTGGAATTAGGTGTAAACGCAGTGGAATTGATGCCTGTTTCCGAATTCGAAGGCGGGGCGGAATGGGGCTACGGAACGTCCCATTACTTCGCTGTCGAATTCTACAATGGTGGCCGCGATCAGCTAAAGCACTTCGTTCGCGAATGCCATCGCCGTGGCATCGCGGTAATCTTGGACGTGGTATACAATCATTATACCCATGACGGTGAACGAGCTGAATGGCTTTACGACAGTAACTCTCACCATCGCAATATCTATTATTGGTACGAGGGCGAGCAAGACTGGGGGCATGAAGGCCATGGCGGATACCTTGATAACGGGTCTACCGGGTACTCTCCCAACTTTAGAAGCGAAATGGTTCGCCGCATGTTCATTAGTAGTGCAGCTTCTTTGATTACGGAATTTCATATTGACGGGCTGCGCGTTGATTTGACCCAGGCTATCCATCGCGACCACGTAATTCATGCCAATGGAGATCATTGTCCAGAAGCATGTCGCTTTGGGGTTGCTTTTCTACGCGAATGGGTGCGCGCTTTACGTCTCATAAATCCCGAAGTTTTTCTTCTGGCCGAAGATCACAGTGGTTGGGACTCGGTGATTGCGCCGCAAGCAAACGGAGGAATTGGATTCGATGCAACCTGGTGGTCCGAATGGTATCACCACCTAATAGGTGATGCGACTAACGATTCCAGCAAAGCCCGCCTAATTAGAACTGCTGGCCTAGGTGAAAATCAGCCGTTAAGAATGGATTGGATGTCGGAGGTTCTACGCGGTACTCATCGCAAAATCATCTACCACGAATCGCACGACGAAGCTGGTAATTCCAGCTACGAAGAAAATGGGCAACGATTTTCTTCTGCTCGTACAATAATGGTTAGCGTAAACGGTTATCTATTCGAGAATACACGCCCCTATGCCGAAGCACGCAGTCGCGTTGCAGTGGCATTGACTATGCTGTCTCCAGGAACGCCAATGTTTTTTATGGCCGAAGAAGTAGGCGCCGCCAATCCTTACCGATTTCATGATTTTCTCGAATATCGAGAAGACATTAAATCGATGAGACGTGGTAGTGGAGCTAAAATGTTTCGTTTTTATCAAGATCTTATTAGTCTTCGTCGAAACAAGCCCAGCCTACGATCTCCAAATATCGAAATAGTTCATGCGCATAACGAAAATCGTATTCTAGCATTTTTGCGGTCAACCCCCGAAAACGAAGAGCTTCTAGTAGTTATTAGTCTAAATAATTCCTCATTCAGTAACGGATATTGGCTACACCACGATTTTCTTTCAGGCAAGAAATGGAGAGAAATATTGAATAGCGACTATTCAATATATGGTGGCAAGACAGAACACAAACAGATTTTCACTGCTGAAGGAAGTGGTGTAAATCCCATGATTCCCTCGAATAGTGTTCTGGTTTTTCAAAAGATATAACATTCAGAATGTAGGTGAAAATCCGGTTATACTATCTTCGGAAATTTTATCAACAAAACAGGAAAAACTAGCATGGACATTGGTTAGGCATTTTTTTATATTAGCCCAATATCGACTCAATGCAAAAAACAGCGAGGAACATGTGCTAGAAAAAATTGGAACCCAAAATCTTCTTTATCCAATGCCGGTCACCATAGTTGGCACGTTCGAATCAGACCGTGCCAACTTTATCAACGTTGCTCATGTAGGAATTCTAAATGCAATTTCACCACATAAAATTTCTCTTGGAATGAATAAAAACCATTTCACCAATCATGTAATTCGTAAAACACGTGAATTTAGTATCAATCTACCTTCTCAAAACATGGTAACTGCTACCGATTACGTGGGAATGGTCTCCGGAAAATCAGTTGACAAGTCTAACGTTTTTGAAACTTTTTTTGGCACTTTAAAATCCGCGCCATTAGTCAAAAACTGTCCTTTGGCAATGGAATGCCGGCTAATAGACATTTATAATCTGCCGGCTAACGATATTTTTATCGGAGAAATCGTGGCTTCTTATGCCGATCCTGAAGTAATGACCGGTGGAAAAGTTGATTTAGCCAAAGTAAAGCCGCTCCTTTTCGATATGACCAGCATTCAGTATTGGTCAATTGGCTCGCCTGTCGCCAAGTGTTGGCAGGAGGGAAAGAAATTTAAGAATTCTTAACCTGTTAGCCTCGCCGCCCTTAGGGACGCTAAGCGAATTAACCATGAGGAAATACTCTTTAAAAATAGTCTTGGACATCCGTACCGTTAGTCCGAACTACTTACATAAAAAGCAAACAATCTGACGACAAAAAGTACAACATCTAGTCAGAATAAAAGGAGAAAGCCATGCATTATAAACTCTTGGGACAAACAGGTTTGCGCGTCGCAGAACTTTGCTTGGGAACAATGACTTTTGGCGAAGAGTGGGGCTGGGGTGCATCCAAAGACGAGAGCAAGAAAATATTTGATGCATATACTAAAAATGGTGGCAATTTCATTGATACTGCCAATCAGTATACCAATGGAACTAGTGAAAAATATATTGGAGATTTTATAAATCCCAATCGCTCGCGTTTTGTAATTGCAACAAAATACACGCTGGGAAGCCCAGTTGGCGATCCTAACGCAGCAGGTAATCACCGAAAAAATCTAGTTCAATCTCTCGACGCCAGTCTTAAGCGCCTCTCAACAGAATATATAGACTTACTGTGGGTGCATTGCTGGGATGAATTTACGCCTGTCAGTGAATTAATGCGCGCTCTTGACGATGTCGTTCGTGCCGGAAAAGTACTCTATATTGGAATTTCCGACGCACCCGCATGGTATATAGCGCAGGCCAATACTCTGGCTAAAGAACGAGGATGGACTCCGTTCTC
The DNA here is from genome assembly GCA_050288705.1 of Myxococcales bacterium. GTDB lineage: Bacteria > Myxococcota > Myxococcia > Myxococcales > UBA5297 > JBNKEI01. Next base: position 30,510 of record JBNKEI010000168.1, on the reverse strand, counting down.
GGCAATTCAGGTTCAGTACAGCCTGATTGAGCGAACTGCTGAAAGAGAATTAATTCCCATGGCTAACGCCCTAGGTCTCTCAATTACCGCTTGGGCACCATTGGGCGGGGGCATCCTCACAGGTAAGTATGGGAAAGACAGCAAGATCACGCGAGAAAAGGCACGCTATGTTGATAATCCAATGGTCGTCAACCAGCGCGCACTCACCATAGCTAACGAAATACAAGCTATTGCGCTCGAAATAGGAAAAAGTCCATCCCAGGTAGCCTTGGCATGGCTTTTACATCGCCCAAACGTAATTCCGGTTGTCGGCGCACGGCGCCATTCTCAAATCGAAGATAGCCTTGGAAGTCTCACAGTTGAACTCTCGCAATCAAACCTTGAACGACTCAATCAAGCCAGCCATCTTGATCTCGGATTTCCGCATGACTTTTTGGCGGCTCCCCATGTGCGTGAACTAGTATATGGCGGACTTTTCGAGTCGATTATCAATCGTCGTTAATTCTCAAGTAGCGTTACTAAAATAGCAAAATCTATTAACGAAACCTTCTCACACGTCACCTGAACAGGAGAACATACGTGGTAGCTTTCTCAACAAGACTTGATCCCAAAAATCAGAAGACTGTTACCAGTTATTACGCCCACGTTAATCAAGGCGAGTTTCAGAGCGCAATGCAGTATTTGAATAATCAGGCAATCTATCGAATGCCTGGTTATAAACCCGGAATTCCATTTGCAGGCGATTGGCGTGGCCAGGAAGAAGTACAACGGTTGTACGAGACATTTGCGCGTACCTTCTGGATTGTACAAATGAGCGAAACGTTGGTACTAAATTCCCCCAACGAAGTTCTATCCTTTAACGACGAAGCATTCAAATCGCGAAGTACCGGCCTCTTTTACCGCGTTGGCGTTGCCCATCACATGAAGTTCGATGATGCTGGCCTCATCTGCGAAATGGATACGTATTTCGATACAACACCCGCCGAGCAGGCTTTCGCAGGAAACGTTCCAATAGTGCAGCCGATGCTGACTCCGCCATTTCCTCCATTCGAAGACATCGAAAACACGGAAGAACAAATTGCCCGCCAAATCGCCTATCGGTTTTCAACCGATTCCAGCGAGAGAGAGATTCTGTTAGCCGAGAACGCAAACTTGGTCGCTCCTGGCAACCCCAAAATTTGCTCCTTCGCAGGCGCTTGGCTTGGAAGAAACCAAGTGCTCGATCATTTCCGACGATACGATGCCGAACTTCCAAAACGAAGGACGACCATTAAAACGATGATTGCGAATAGAGGATGGATTGGCGTCATATCTACGGATACTTGGCAATCAGCAAATAAAAACCGAGAACTACCAAAAGTCGAACTCTACCAGATTTCTGGACAACGTATCGCTCGCATCTTTATCTACCTCGATACTCGCGCCATCTATTGAGAAACATGACTAAACTTATCAAGGAAAAAATTATGTCTGTAAATCAAAATGCGGAACTAATGATTCAATTATATGAAGACGTCTGGAATAGCGGTAGTCTCCAAGTCGCAGAAACCCTCATTGCCGACAATCATGTATTTCATCTTCCTAATGGTTCCACAATCAAAGGACTCAACGGATATAAAGAATTTGTTACGTCAACTAGAATAGCTTTTCCTGATTTCCAAATTGTACTAGATGAGCTTTTCTGCTCGGACGATAAAGTTGTCAATCGCACCCACTTTACTGGAACACACCAAGGTATCTTTCGAAAATTCAAGGCCACCGGCAAAAAAGTTTTGGTGGGAGGACAACATATCTACCGTGTTGAAAATAATAAGTTTGTAGAAGCCTGGGGTAATTTTGACGAATTTGGATTATTGGAACAATTGGGCGTTATTTCCATTAAATAATAGATTAAATGGTGAAACATGAAAAACATTCCTGACAGCAAACTCGGCAACATGTATCGTCAACACATTGAGTTCATTCTAAAAAAAGACATCGAAAATCTCCTTAGTCAGTACACTAATGACGCAATTCTTATTAGCAGCTTCAATAAAAAACCCCAGGTATATAAAGGACAAGAACAGATCCGCGAACACATGCAAGGAATTCTCGGAATCGATGGCATCGAGACGGAAATTGCTTTCTGGTCAGAAACCGAAAACCCGGATACTTTAATGATAACCGAACAAATTACGATGCGAATCGGAAACAAAAAATCATCGATGAGGTTTGCCGACTCATGGGTCTTACGCGATGGTCGCATCATGATCCATTTCGCAGGAATGGTTCAGCATCCTGACGGAACTTTGGCATAGTCTGCAATATAGTTGCAAATGCTTAATACAAATAAAATCAATCCATAGGGCTATTAAACTACGCAATAGCTCACGAGACCCAGGGATGGACATGAAAACAACCCAATCCTTCGACTACATTTTGGTTGGTGCTGGTGCAGCAGGCTGCGTGCTTGCAAATCGCTTGAGCGCTGACCGCCGAACCAACGTGCTTTTGCTGGAGGCTGGCGTGCCTGACAACGAGCCAAACCTTCATAGCCTAGATGGCTTTGTGCAAATGTGGGGAAGCGAGGTTGACTGGGCGTTTCTGACAAAGCCCCAACCAGGCCTCAACGGACGAAAAATCGTTATAAATCAGGGTAAAGTATTTGGTGGCAGCAGCTCGATTCACGCCATGATGTACGTACGCGGTCACCGGACAAACTTCGACACCTGGAGTGCCTCATTAGGCGACAAGAGCTGGGGCTACGACGAGTTACTGCCCTACTTCAAAAAATCCCAAAAATTCGAACGCGGGCCCTCGGACTACCACGGAGTTGATGGACCTCTGCATGTTCGCATCTGCGCTGACGAAAATGCTGCTTCCCCCAATTTCCGACAAGCCGCAGTTGAATTAGGATATCAAGGGTCTGATTGGGACTACAATGCCGCCCAGCAGGAAGACGGCGCTGGACCAATGCAATTCAATATTACTCCTGACGATCGACGTTCCAGCGCTGCCACCGCCTTTTTAACACCGGCACTAGGGAGAACAAATTTGACAGTTCTTTCTCGTGCGGAAGCGCTCCGGGTACTCATCGAAAACGAAAAACACGCGGTGGGAGTAGAATACCTTCAAAACGGCAGGGTATGCCGGGTGCGCGCTACACGGGAAGTAATACTGAGCGCAGGCACCTTTTGTTCGCCTAAGTTGCTTATGCTCTCCGGAATTGGGCCCGCCGAGGAACTAAAAACACTAGGGATTCCAGTTTTAATAGACTTGCCGGGCGTGGGGCAAAACTTACATGACCATGTTCAGCTACCAGTCATTTTTAGATCAACTATCTCCTCGCCTCATCCAGTACTTCTAGCAGGCAATGTTCTGTTCACACGAACTCGTTCCATCAAATCAAGTGACGCACCCAATCTGCAGATCCTTTTCAGCCCCAATATTCCTAGCGCTCTCTCTGCAGTGATTCCTGTGCCTCCACCCGCCTGCGTATTCGTCCCAATCTTGGTGCAACCAAAAAGCCGCGGCGAGTTGAGATTGCGTTCCTCGGAGCCACAAGACCCCCCTCTAATAAATCCCAATTATTTGGGAGAAAAGGAAGACTTTGAAATACTTGTCGAAGCGATCCAATTAGTACGAGCATTAGCGGGAACCAAAGCCTTTGCTCCTCTTAACACTGGAGAAATTGCGCCTGGCCCAGGTGCTGATCTCGAAACCTACATTCGCGGAAGCGCTTCGACCATCTGGCACCCAGTGGGAACTTGTAAGATGGGTAGAGACCCTTTGTCGGTTGTCGATTCAAAGCTTCATGTTCATGGAATCGAAGGACTGCGCATTGCCGATGCGTCAATTATTCCAACTATTACTAGCGGCAATACTTTTGCCAGCTGTGTCATGATCGGCGAAAAACTCGCTGATGAATTAGTGAAATCGATTTAACTTTGCTGTTCCTTTAGACAAGTAGAGAATTTAGGAGCCAAACATGAATCAGCAAATAAATGAGGAGCAAGTCAACCGCTTCGCCAAAGCTTGGTTTCAAGCGTTAGACAATCACTTGCCAATAAAGGAGTGTTACGCGTTTTTGGCCAGTGAAGGCCTCACTATGAAGTTCCCCGAAGGAGATCTTCATAATTTGACCGATTTCAAAAAATGGTATGATCGAGTTACCAATCTATTTTTCGACGAAAGCCATTTCCTTCAAGAAGTAGTATCGCAAATAAATGGAGAAAGCGCAGAGGTCAATATTTCGGTAGGTTGGCAGGCGAGTTTTTGGGAACCCCCCGACGCGCGAAGCAAACGATTAGTTCTCGACGCTACGCAGATTTGGACCGTACGTAATTCTCGTAAAAATGAATTTGGATTAGAAATAGTAACGTATATTGCCCAAGCGCAACCTTTCCGTTACGCTCCCGGTTTTGCTCATCTATAAACCTTTGTTATTTTGCGAACCGTATGTGTTCTATATAAGGGCATGCCATGACACAATCAACATCGTTTATCCATGTAGCCTACACATGCAAAGATCCCGCTTGTATCGAACGCTTTTACAGCAAACACTTTGGATTCAAACGATCCCGCGTTGTCCAACTAGACAATGGCGAACAAATTGTTTTCATCAAATCGGGAAATGCTTATATTGAACTATTTCAGTCAAAAGAAGAGGCTCCTATTCCTCCTCCAACCAATGACGGCTATGGTTTTCCTGGCATGCGCCATATCGCCTTTGTTGTAGAAAATGTAGATACCAAACTGGCGGAAATGGGAACAGATGCACGCATAATGCTCCACCCGGCGAGTTTTGATAAATGGATTCGTGGTTGGCGAGGAGCATGGTTAGCCGATCCCGAAGGAAATATTGTGGAGCTTTGCCAAGGATACGCTGACGAACAGCAACCACAACAGTTATCGCTAGTAATTCAGCAAGATTAAATATTCGCAAATAGTCACAAATATTTTATGATACGCGATTCATTTATGCACCCTGCAAGCGCGGCAAGTCATCTCATGTCCATGGTCAATGCGGGCACTCTTACTCTGTCCAATATGCAGACAACCACGTTTTCGTTAGCGGAAATCAATGAAGCGATTCGTCGTTCTCCTGAAATTAGGGGACTCAACTGCTTTACGATTACTATTTAAATTAAGATAAGCCCGATTCCTATTAACCATTTCAAGTGTCGCCTTCTTGTTCCAAAAATTTCCATTCGCGTATACTCACGTAATGCTTTTGTTATTACAAAGGCAGACACCTCGCAAGTAGATCTCGGCACACTCTTTGTCCGAGTACGACCATAAACTACAATTTCTTACTATTGCGCTTTCAACACCTATGCGCCTATGCTTTGGCTTGATTGTAAACTGTATTGACCTACATCTGACGACCTCCACCTCGGTAACAGGGTGAGGAGAAAATCAATGCCCAAGTATCCTCAGACTTGCACAGCGCGTATGACTTTTTTGTTATTAGTTGCGTTACTCACTGTAATCACTCTTCTATCAGCCTCTTCGGCAGAGGCAAAAACAGTGGTTTCTTTATGGTTTCACGCTGGACAAGGAGTAGAACGTGACTCCATTGCCGCTTCGGTTGAGGCTTTCAATAGCACCAATCAGAACATTCAGATCAAGCTGATTGAGCATCCCGAGGGGAGCTACTCTGAACATGTCAATGCAGCCGCGGCAGCAGATAAATTACCTTGCCTTCTAGATTTTGACGGCCCAAACGTATACGACTACGCATCGGCAAACCGGCTAATTTCTTTGGAACGATTCGATTTTATTCGCGAAATCAAATACGACTTTTTTTCCACGATAGTGAACCAGGGCACTTACAATGGGAAGCTATACAGCTTGGGTCAGTTCGATTCTGGGCTAGCCATTTGGGGTAATCGCAAGCTGCTGACCAGTGCGGGAATTAAGATTCCTAAGTCTCTCGACGAAGCTTGGACTCTAAGTGAGTTCGAGAACGCCTTGCGAGCGCTAAAGAAGAATGGAGTTCCTTATCCTCTTGATATGAAGTTTAACTATGACTTGCCATCATGGACAACGTTTGGCTTTGCGCCAATCTTACAAAGTTTTGGCGGAGACCTAGTTAACAGGCGTACCTATAAGTCAGCCCAGGGGGTATTAAACGGGCCTCAGGCCATTAAAAGCATGAGGGTAATCCAGAAATGGGCTGCCAACAAATGGATCAATCCCGGCGCAACCTCAGATAACGACTTCGTGGAAGGAAAATCAGCCCTTTCTTACGTGGGTCACTGGACTTACGTTCCCTATAAAAAGGCCTTAGGCAAAGACCTCGTTCTCATCCCCATGCCAAAATTCGGTAGCCGAGTAGTAACCGGAGCAGGAAGTTGGAATTGGGGCATATCTAGGAATTGCCAGACCCCGGAAGCCGCCGCCCGAGTACTTCATTTCCTCTTATCGAAGGAAGAAATTCTGCGCATGACCAAAGCTAACGGCGCCATGCCCTCCCGCCTATCAGCCATTGCTGCTTCTGACTACTACGGTCCTAATGGCCCTCTATCGCTTTATGTTATGCAAATCCGCCAAGGCATGGCCATTGTCCGCCCCCAGACACCTGCCTTTTCCGTGATTTCATCTGCATTCCATGGCGCAGTAACCAAAATACTAAACGGAAGCAATCCGAAAACTGAACTGGACAATGCGGTCAAGAAGATAGATCTTCACATTGCTGAACTCGGTGCTTCTCAATAGTCCATGCAAGAAGCGGGACACTTCAGCAAAAATCAAACTTCAGAGCGCGCACATTTTTTCGTGCTTGCCAAGACCACCAGTCTGGTCGAATTTTTTCTAGTCAGTCGAATTGCAAGTAGCCAAGAGCCTAGTTTTTTTACCAAAAACAACTTTGTCTGCGATGCCCAGATAACCGTACAAGTGCAAAAATTGCTTTCCGATTCTGCCACGTAGAACCTAGTACTAGGGCTCCCGTCGCTTTTGCTATTGCCATCCTACACTGTTTGCGCCTATGCTCCCGACTACTTTTGGACGTTTCTAACGGCCAAATGAAGCTTTGTTGAACGAAATATGGGGCAAAATGTCACATAGTCTCTGGGTGCGAGAGTGGCAGGCGAAAACATGTTTCCAGCTATAAGTCAGCTCAAGCTAGAACAAGAGATGGAGGATGTCTTGGTCGTTCAATGTATCAAGCAAGCAAAACAGGTTGCGGATCACAATGTCGAGTTGTGGTTCCTACATGATTTTAACTGCCGGATTTTTTTGTAGATGGTTTTGAAATTTCAACAGAACGACGCAATCGGGTAGAGAACACTCAAGCATTCCCACATACAAATAGGTATGAAGTAAGGGATATTGGAGCAAATCATGAGTAGCACGCGTCGACGTAGCGAGGCGAAAACAGCATTATTATTCGCTTCCCCCGGGATAATTCTTTTAACTGTTTTTATGGTTTTACCATTCGTACTGGCGTTTATTTTGGCGTTTACCGACCAACGCCTTGTCCCTAATCCAAACTTACCCACGCGGTTTATTTGGTTTAGGAATTTTGTACGAATGTTCGATAATGAGGAATTTCTAGGCGCGTTGTGGAACAATACCTATTTTGTGTTGCTAGTGACTCCCATACAAACAGCTCTTGCTCTAGGAATGGCTATTGCAGTCAATCAAAAGCTTAAAGGCGTCCGTTTATTTCGCACCATTTATTTCATGCCGGTCGCTACCGCAATGGCGGTAGTAGCAGTGATTTGGACTCTACTGTATATGAAGGACGGCGGTCTTATTAACAGTATAATCACAACTGTAAGCTTTGGCTGGATTGAACCAAAGGATTGGCTTGGCGAAAGCCACCTAATTATGCCAGCAATCATGGTTTTATCTATATGGCAAGGTGCTGGCTACCAAATGCTCATATTCTTAGCTGGGTTGCAGAGTATTCCGGTAGACCTTTATGAATCAGCCATGCTTGATGGAGCCAATCGATGGAAGCAATTCCGTTTCATTACTTTGCCAATGCTTAAAAATACAATGATTTTTGTAGTTGTTACCACCACTATTTTTGCATTCCAGCTTTACGCGCAGATAAAAATTATTAAAACCGGCGGGTCTACTGCTCCAATTGGGGATTTTCGCTCGATGGTTTTTCTCATTGCGGAGGAAGGAATGAGTAACCAAAAAATCGGATACGCTTCCGCTATAACAGTCGTATTTTTCCTCATCGTGCTGGTCATTAACCAATCTCAGCGCATTTTCATGCGTGAGGAGAGACAAATCCAATGAGTATTTTTTCCCACAACCCCAATCGTAAAGGCCCTCTAAGGTATTTCAATCTTGGCGTCAGTTACGGTCTACTGACGTTATTAGCGATATTTTTTCTTTTTCCCTTGCTGCTCATGTTTGTCTCTGCATTCAAGCCTAACGAGGCCGAGCTGCTGGAGCACATGGGAACACTTCTTGCCTTTTTGCCGGTCGGGACTCTTTCCTTAGAAAATTTCACAGCAGTCTTTGAGCGAACAGAATACATTGGGGCATTTCTCAACTCCATTTTTATAGTGGGCACTACAGTTGTCTTAGGAGTACTAGTAAACAGTCTGTTTGCTTACGCACTAGCCCGCTTTCGCTTTGCTGGACGCGACTTAATTCTTTCGGCAGTGATTGCATTGCTAATTGTGCCTTTTGAAGCAGTGGCTGCTCCTTTGCTTTTGGTAGTAAACAAACTTCCTTGGTTCAATGGCGAAATTGGATGGTTGAATTCCTATCAGGTTCAAATCTTTCCGTTTATTGCCCATGCGTTTTCCATCTATCTATTTTATCAATTTTTCATCGAACTACCCAAAGACCTGGAAGAAGCAGCACTTCTCGATGGAGCGAGCCGATTTCGCATATATTGGAGTATTGTGCTTCCGCTATCCCGTCCGGTAATTGCTACCGTAGCTACCCTCCAATTTTTGGCAAGATGGGCTGACTTGCTTTGGCCAGTCATGGTGGTTAGAGGAGAAAAATACGCAACTCTACCCTACCTGATGCAAGTTTTTTTCGGACAACAACCTCGCCAGTGGGGGCAAATTATGGCCTATGCTGCCATGACTACTCTGCCCACCTTACTTCTCTTTTTAGTTTTTCAGCGCTGGTTTGTACGCAGTGCAATGTCGAGCGCTATCAAAGGATAAGTAGATTTTGTGACAGCTTTCCATGCAGGTAACCTCAATTCCCCACGGGGCTTCTTTACATGCTTACGACCGCTGGTCGTAAGCTCAAACAGGATATGGCGATGGCAAATCTTAAAATGAAGGGCATTCGCAAGACTTTTGGCAAGACTAATGTCATTAAGGGCATTGACCTGGAAATACAAGATGGGGAATTCGTAGTCTTCGTCGGCCCGTCAGGCTGCGGCAAATCGACTATGCTGCGCATGATTGCCGGACTAGAGGAAATTACCGACGGGGAGCTTTTTATTGGCGATCGCCTAGTCAATAATGTGGCCCCTTCTGAGCGGGGAACCGCTATGGTTTTCCAGAGCTACGCGCTATATCCGCACATGACTGTGGCGGAAAATATGGGATTTGCTCTCAAAGTAAGCGGCAAAAGCAAAGATGAGATCAAATCAGCAGTCACTAGGGCAGCCGAAGTTTTGCAAATTACTCACTTGCTTGCCCGACGTCCTAAGGAATTGTCCGGTGGTCAGAGACAACGGGTAGCCATTGGACGCGCTATTGTACGTAAGCCCAAGGTGTTTTTGTTTGATGAGCCTCTATCTAACTTAGATGCTGGTTTGCGTGTACAGATGCGTATCGAATTGGCCAAACTGCATTCCGAGCTGGGTACTACCATGATTTATGTCACCCACGACCAGGTAGAAGCCATGACTTTGGGTGATCGCATTGTGGTCTTTAATGCCGGTAATATTGAACAAGTAGGTGCTCCTCTGGATCTGTACAATAGGCCTTCCAATTTGTTCGTGGCTAGTTTTTTGGGTTCACCCAAAATGAACTTTATGTCTTGTCAATTGCAATCTACAACCAACGAAACCATAGCCACCTTCCAAGGAGGAGGAGGACTGGGATTAGGGCGAGCCTTGGCCGGATCTTACTCCAGCAACGTGACCCTGGGAGTACGACCAGAGCATTTAGAGATTGCTCCTGCTGGTCAGGGCATTCCTGCTCAGTTCGACATAAGCGAGCACTTGGGCGACTCGGTAGTCGCGTATTTCGAGACATCAGATAAGCAATCTATTGCAGTTAAATTGCCAGGGACGCACGAGCGCCTAAAAAAAGGCGAAGTAGTAGGTTTGAAAGCACCACCGGAGCATCTTTTCGTCTTCCGAGCGGACAAAGATGGAAAAGCTATTTTGTAATTCGGTTTTCCCCGCAATAAATAAGCTCCCCCTTTGCAAAAGGGGGCCGGGGGGATTTGCTCGTTTGCCAAGCAAATCTTGACCTCGAACATCTTAGGTAGTGCTGGAAGAAATCGATCGCTTATCCGAACTATTTCGACCTCCGCGAGGTCGGCGTTTGCGACGCCGATTTCCATCGCCAATGGAAAGTTCGCGTAATGCGCCGGTTCTCCATTTTTCCACTAGCTCCCGACTTTCCCCAGTGGCTTCAGCATCCAGCTCTAGTAGCAAGAGCGAATCCAGAAACATGGGGTGACTGCGAAAAGAAGACAAGGAACGTCGACGCCGGTTCTCTCCGACCAACACTCCTTGCGCCCAAAGCAATTGTCGAGTTCTGTCGGCAAGGCGGCGAGAAAGCCTAGCTGTTTGCACCATGTTTTCCAGTAAGGAATCGGCAGTTGAACCACAGCCTTTGCCTTGCTGGTTTTGGGCTAGTGGAAACAACAACATGGCTACAATTACCGAGTCATCCACTCGCGATAACTTAGTTCGTGCGTCCAGCGCTCCCAAACGAGAAAAGAAATGGTTGATTCCTGATTCTCCGGTTTTCCTCAAATGCTTCGCCACTGGAGGTAGCAACAACTCCAACGCCCCCAAAGAATAAAGCATTTTAAATGCTTGCCGTGAAGCACCGCTCCTTAATAGCCGGAATACTTCTTCCAACAATCTTGCCGGAGCGCATCGGGAGAGATCCCCTACAGTGCTGTTCATGGCAGCGTAGGTTTGGGGTTCAATACGCATCTGCAAACGGGAGGCGAAACGAACCGCCCGCAGAATACGTACTGGGTCTTCACGCATTCTTATTTCCGGGTTTCCAATGGTACGAATAGTTTTTTGCTCGACGTCCTTGCGTCCCTCTACGAAGTCGATTACTCGCCCTAGTCGTACGTCATAAAAGAGGCCGTTTATAGTAAAGTCGCGTCGCAACGCGTCTTGCTCGGCGGTTCCAAAAACATTGTCGCGAGTGATCAGCAAATCGTCAGGCAAATCTTCGCCTTCTTCCAGCTCCATAGGATTAGCGCGAAACGTAGCGACCTCGATGATTTTGCCGCCGCGAAAATAGACGTGCGCCAGACGGAAACGCCTGCCAATTAGCCGACAATTACGAAAAAGTGACCGAACTTCGCCAGGATGGGCCGAGGTTGCTATGTCAAAGTCTTTCGGCGAGCGAACTAATAACAAGTCACGAACGCACCCACCTACAAAATAGGCTTGATGTCCGTAACGGTGCAGCCGACTAAGAATCCTTAACCCCTCAACATCAAGCCTTTGGGGAACAATGTCGGCAGGAAAGCCATCATCGCGCACTAACGAAGCTGCTAGGCCTGGACATTCCAACTGCTCCATGCCTGGCTGGTCGCCGGTCGTCTCCACGTCGGCTATATCCTCGGATGGGTATAAATTACTCATTTTTAACAAAGCCCAAGGTACCGCTTAAGTACATTATGAAAAAGCGACCCCCTCGTAAATCAGCTTGCAATCAAAAGCCTCGGCTAGAATTTTCAACTTCTCTTGAATCTCTTTGATAATCAACTATAGTGCGTCCGCTGCTTAGTCCCAAGGCAGAAATTATTTTTTCTACTAGTGCCACTGGAAAATTCCATGGAAACGCAATCAGGTCGCCATACTCCGCTCTATAATGTTCACCGCGAACTGGGAGCAAAAATAATCTCATTCGCGGGTTGGGAGCTACCCGTTTACTATCGAGGAGTTAATCAGGAGCACACCACGGTTCGCCAATACGCTGGTCTGTTCGATGTTTCGCACATGGGGGAAATTTTTATCACTGGGCCTAAGGCGTTAGCTGCAGCCATGCGTCTTCTTTCCAATAATGTTGCCAAAATGACTGACGGACAAGCGGCTTATTGCGGAATACTTCAGGAAAATGGTGGCTTTATAGACGATGTGATTATTTATCGGTTCCATTCAGAAAAGTTTTTACTGGTGGTTAACGGAGCTAATGTAAATCGCGTGGCAGCTTGGACGCAGGAGAATTCATTTGGCGCGACCGTCGAAAACCGAAGCGAAGAATATTCTCAACTAGCTATTCAAGGTCCGCGAACTGCTGCGATTGTGCAAAAAGTTTCTCCGCTCGACCTTTCAAAACTGGGTAGGTACCGACACACCGATAGCGAAATCGCCGGGATTTCCTGCCTTATTTCGCGCACCGGATATACCGGTGAAGACGGATTTGAACTCTATTGCTGCCCATCACAAGCTCCTAAGCTTTGGGAGGCATTGTGGGAGGCCGGCTCGGACCACGGTCTTCTACCAATCGGATTGGGAGCCAGAGACAGCCTGCGTTTGGAGATGAAGTACGCCTTGTACGGCAATGACATCGACGACCAACACACCCCTTTAGAAGCAGGGCTCGCCTGGATTGTGAGTATGGACAAAGGTGAATTCATTGGGCGTAGCGCCTTGGAAAAGCAACTAAGGGAAGGCGTTACTCGCAAGTTAGTGGGTTTTGAGCTATTGGAAAAAGGAATTCCTCGCCAGGGCTATCGCTTATTTCATAACGGCCAGGCAGTAGGGATAGTGACTAGCGGAACTCTTTCCCCTTCTCTAGGAATTCCTATTGGAATAGGTTATGTACCAGCGTCACTTTCTAAAGAAGGTTCCACTTTTCAGGTGGAAATCCGCGGTCGGTTGGTATTAGCAAAGGTTGTATCTACGCCGTTTTATAAAATAAATAAGAGCGGTAATTAGAGTGAGAGCAAATATGCCTAAGTTTCCCGAAAACCTGAAATACTCCCACGATCATGAGTGGGTTTTGTTTGAGAATTCTTTGGCAACCGTAGGGATTACCTCTTTTGCCTGTGAACAGCTTGGAGACGTGGTCTACGTTGAATTGCCAAAAATAGGTGAATCGATCAAAGCCGGACAACCTATTGGCGCAGTGGAAAGCACTAAAGCAGCGTCGGATATTTTTTGTCCAGTTTCTGGCAAGATTGTCGAAGTAAACTCCGCTCTGGCGGATAACCCCGAACACTTGGGGGAAGATCCTTACGGCAAGGGATGGCTGCTTAAAGTGGAAGTAAACGAACCTCAGGAAATACAATCGTTGCTTACTGCTGAGCAATACCAACAGCACGCCCAAACATCGGGGCATTAATGCGTTATTTACCTCACTGCGAAGATGAAATCGCCACCATGCTGGCTACTGCAGGTGCTTCTTCGCTAGACGATCTTTTTCAGTCCATACCCAAAGAATTGCAGCTTTCCCGGCCATTAGCACTTCCCCCTGCCTTGGATGAGCAGAGTCTGTGGCAATATTTGTCGGAGTGCGCTGGTCGCAATTCTATTTCGCCGCCATTTCTGGGTGCAGGAGCCTACCCCCACTATATTCCTGCAGCGGTCGATCAAATCTTACTGCGCAGCGAATGGTACACTGCCTACACTCCTTATCAGCCAGAAATTAGCCAGGGAACCCTCCAGGCCATTTTCGAATTCCAAACCTATGTTTCTTTGTTAACTGGTTTGGAAGTGGCCAATGCTTCCCTTTATGACGGAGCCACTGCTACCGCCGAAGCAGCGCTTTTATGCCATCGTCTGCAACCAAAACGTTGCGCCATAGTAGTTTCTCGCGCTCTACATCCTGCTTATCGCCAAGTATTGAGAACCTACCTGCGGGCTTTTGCCATTGAAATTCGGGAAGTTCCCTTTGGCGCCAACGGGCAAACCGATCTTCCAGCCGTACAGCAAGCTTTAGAAGGAGCTGCTGGATTAATTGTCGGCTACCCCAATTTTTTTGGCATTGTTGAGCCCATTCGCGAGTTGGCACAACTGTGCCAACAATCAGGCGCGCTATGCGTTACTGCCACCAGCGAATCGCTAGCCTTGGGATTGTTGGCCTCTCCTGGTTCGCTAGGGGCGCAGATTGCAGTAGGAGAGATGCAGAGTTTTGGAAATAGCCTCTCTTTTGGTGGTCCCGGATTAGGATTTATGGCCACTCAGGAATCGATGCTTCGCCAAATTCCGGGAAGGTTAGTAGGAGCCACCGTTGATCGCCAAGGACGGCGCTCTTTCGTGCTTACCTTGGCTACCCGCGAACAGCACATAAAACGAGAAAAAGCGACTTCGAATATTTGCACCAATAATAGTCTTTGCGCTTTGGCGGCCACCATTCATTTGTCTTTATTAGGAAAACACGGACTGCACGAATTAGCTAAGCTCAATTGGCAACGAGCACGGTATGCGCGAAAACAGCTCCAAAATGCAGGACTGACTCTTCCTTTTACGGCGCCAGTATTTAATGAATTTGTATTACAAGGACCCATTCCCGCTATTCAGCAAAAGCTATCTGTTGCTGGTATTGAAGGAGGCTATCGGTTGGATAAGGATTATCCGGAATTAGATGGGCTTTTATTTTGCGTTACCGAGGTTCATTCTCCCGAAATGATTGATCGTTTGGTCTCGGCTATTTCTTAGGTTAATTATGAATTCTTTTTCTGGCATTGATTCCCGTGTTTGCTCCTCTGAGGAACCCCTTCTTTTCGAAAAAAAATCTGGGAACGGCGGCTGCGACCTACCCCAAGCTGGTGTCGAACAGGCTGACCCGGCAAGCGAAATACCGGCAGAATACTTAAGAGAGCCTATTGAGGGAATTCCTAGTTTGCATGAGCCAGAAGTAGTGCGCCATTTTGTGCGCCTTTCTCAACTCAACTATGGCGTAGATACAGGCTTCTATCCCTTGGGCTCTTGCACTATGAAATACAACCCTAAGTCGGCAGAAGCTGCCGCCCGACTTCCCGGGTTTGCAAATCTCCACCCCCTGCTTCCAGAAAATCGCGTTCAGGGGGCGCTGGAACTAATGTGGAATTTGCAAGAGGTTTTGGCCGAAATTACTGGTTTCCCGGCGATTACTCTCTGTCCGGCTGCGGGGGCTCAGGGCGAATTGGCAGGAATGATGATGATTCGCGCAGCGCATATTGCTCGCGGCAAGCCTCGAAGCAAGGTGCTGGTTCCCGATACCGCTCATGGAACTAACCCTGCATCGAGCGCACTAAATGGTTTTGAAGTGGTAAGTTTAAAAAGCGGAACACAAGGCTTTTTGGAGCCAGCCACTGTTGCCCAAGCAATGAACGAAGAAGTCGCCGCCTTAATGCTGACTAATCCGAATACTTTAGGTATTTTTGAGAAAAATATTCAAGAAATCGCGGAAATTGTTCATTCTCGGGGCGGCTTTATTTACGGTGATGGAGCCAATCTTAATGCCCTATTGGGGCGTGCACGACCCGCCGACATGGGCATTGATGTAATGCAACTTAATTTGCATAAAACTTTTGGTACTCCTCATGGGGGAGGTGGACCAGGCGCCGGACCAGTTGGAGTTTGTCAAGAATTAGTTCCCTTTCTGCCAGTTCCCTTAGTGGTCAAAGAAACTGCAGACTTTCGATTTGATTTCGATAGGCCGCAATCCATTGGTTCACTGCGCACCTTTTGGGGAAATTTCGGAATTATTGTTCGGGCATATGCTTATATACGCGAGTTAGGAGCCCAAGGGCTGCGCAGTGCTTCCGAGTTTGCAGTATTAAACGCCAATTATTTAAAAGCATTGTTACAAAAAGAATATTTTTTGCCCTATGCTACTGCTTGCCTGCACGAAGTGGTATTCTCCGACAAAAATCAAAAAGAGAACGGCGTAACCACTATGGATATTGCCAAGAGGTTAATTGATTATGGCTTTCATCCCCCTACCATCTATTTTCCGCTTATTGTCTCGGGCGCATTAATGATTGAGCCTACGGAAACTGAATCAAAAGAAAGCCTTGATACTTTTGCTCAGGCCATGAATTCGATTGCCCAAGAGGCCAAAGAACAGCCTTCAGTAGTTAAAGAAGCGCCCACCCAAGCATATCGCCAGCGGCTTGATGAGGTTCAAGCTGCCCGAAAGCCGGTTCTTAAATGGAAACAGAGCCAAACAAGCTAGTAATTGGCTCTTTAATTCATTTCAATCCCTTTCTATTAAGAAAGGAATAGTTATTGCGCCGAATCTTTTTCCATCATCGGCATTTATTAAATTAAGATTGAAATAGGCGGGAGTTCCAACTGGAAAATTCAAACGTTGAAAGTATACAAACCCGGTTATAGAACCCCTTGTGTCAAGAACTCCCTCCGGCAATGCTTTTTGCAGCATATCATTGGTTGGCAAGGCCGCTTGCCAAGCGGTAGCATAGCCTTCATAGACATACGGCCCCCAAGTAAAGTCTCGCGGCCAGGGAGTGAGCGAAGGATAAAACGGGGAATATTGTGGAGCCAAGTAGAAATTTGAGTAGGGAAATGCCGGATTCACTGCCAGTACTCCCGGCCGATTTACCTGAAATGGCGGTATGGCACTAGAAACAAAGCCATCGTCACCAGCTCTCAAAGAGAATTCTTGGTAGCGCAAAACCAGGGGATATTCGCTATGGTTATGAATAGCAATTCGTATGGGAGTAACCACTTCGCTTAAGGTTGAGGGCTCGCCCTCCCAGTCACCTTGAGCGGTAACCTGAACCCCCCTTTCCCGTGCCCAAGCAGAAAAATCCCCCTTTTTTTTAGCGGAAGGCGCAGGAACTAAGACTCTTGGATGATAGCAACTAACCATTAACAGTAGAGCGATGAGCGATAGGCGAGTAGACGGCACTGGTAACTCCTTGTGGTAATTAGGCGTAGTATCGCTGTTTTGCCGTGTTCGCGCGTGCACCTTGTTGGAGGAAAAAAAGGTATCGTTAGGTGTCGGTCATAATTTTGTTTGTCAAGCTGCAAAAAAGGCAGCAAAAAGCCTGTTATCGCGGCATTCTATAAACGGTAAGATAAACGTGCGCGTCACCTTTTTTGGGAAAAAACACGAAGACCTTACGCTGTATTGAAAAGTGGCCGTCACGCAGTGAACTGCACTATTTTCAAATCGTGACCAAAGGACTCTGCTGGACAAAATGGTCTGATTACAAATTCTTCTTTGGCAATTTCCCAGTCATTCTATTTTGTTGCCGACGCATATTATGTAAGCAGAAAGATAATTTGCGGACTGCTTTCGCAAGGAAATCACTTGATTGCACGATAAAAATTAATTCCGCAACGTATTATCCAGCTCCAGTTTCCCAAAATTTTAATAAAAGAGGTCATCCAAAAAAATATGGAGAAAAGGTTTATCTCCGTTCGTTGCTGTCCGAAAAAGATTTTTTGCAAACAACAAATAGTTTTGTTTATGGAGAACAGAGCATCACAATCCAATACCACTCCATCGATCTTTTATGGAGCGTAATAAAGATAGCACGGCCAGCAGTCGTGATAACTAGCCGGCTCTCGTGCATTTGCGTTGTCACCTTTTTAGTAGCTAAATGCGCCTGCGTCAAAAAGACATTGGCCTATCTTGCTGCAGTCCAAATCGAGACATTTGCAGCTTGCTGTTGTTTCTCTTCTTTAAGTACACTTGTGGTCATACATAGATCATCGACAAAATCAAAGTACTCATTTTGAGATGAACATGAGCTATATTTTTTGAGACAGGAATGGACGAGATCATTTTTCAAAAAGTTGCGATCAACTTCTATTAGCCCTTCAAGAACACAAAAATCATCAATTTCTTCACATGACAATGATTCGAGGCAATGAGAATAGGAAGCTAAAAAATCAGGTTTGATAGATTGTTCATATTTCTCTCCGTTATTCAAGCACTTGTTTAAACATTTTGCTTTTTCCTTAGAAAAGCACATTTCTTCACGAAGGCACTTAATATTACAAAACTCACTCCATTCTACTGGTTCGACAGTGGATTCCTTTGAAGGGTCCGAAGGGCTACATCCAAATAAAATAGCATTTATAAAAAAAACAATACCTAAGGCAGTGTTTTTTTGTTTGACCATGATTTTTCCATCCTCTCTTCGTAATTTGGCCGATCCTAGTTAAACAAAGGCAGAGAGTTTTAACAAGCTTTTTCGCGTTTAATTGCTTTTATTTAGCTGTGTTATGCGTTCTTTCGATTGCATCTTAATCGCCCAAAAACATTTGACCAGAATGATGTAATGTGCCACTACTGCCCCATTTTTGTGGTTTTCGGTACGCTGGCTTCTTTCCGACAGCACGACTATTAAAGGAAGCGCGGGAATATATCATCAGTTTCCAGAGAAACTAAATGCCACTAAGGAGCTAGGAAATCCTGAACTCGGTTCTGAAGGAGCACGACAGTACGTGCTTGGATATGAGCACAAAATTTGGGGCCCGCTGTCGTTAAATATACAGGGTTTCTATAAAAGCCTTTTTAATCTTACACAGAGATCTGGGAATACCGCAATTCGCAATGGAATAGCAGTAGAAGAGCGTTTTTCGAACAACGGCAGAGGAAAAGCGTATGGTGCGGAAATATTGCTGCGGTACAATGCCGATGGACGCTTTTCTGGTTGGATTACCTATTCTTACACCAAAAGCAAACGAGAATTTCTTAATTCCGCAGGCGAATATCAAGAGTTTTTGTCGAACCATGACCAACCTCATAACTTAACTGCCCTAGGAACAATTGAGTTATTCGATGTTTGGGAAGGATTGTCCGCCGGATTTCGGCTACGATTTGGTTCAGGCAATCCTTATTCTAGAATCATCGGGTCAATCTATTACGCCGACTATGACACATATGGCAGAATTTCAACAAAAAGCAACAATGCTCGGCTTCCGAATTTTTTCGAACTTGACTTACGATTCGACAAGAAATGGACTTTCAACAAGTGGTTCTTGTCTGTGTACATCGACGTTCTTAATGTGACCGATTACAAAAATTATAGCGAATCTGATTCTATTTCGTACAATTTTGACTATTCCGAGTATAAACTGAAGCGACAATTTCCTCCGCGATTCCCAACAGTCGGTTTTAGTTTCGAATATTAGGAGCCTCACAACATGATTGATAAACAAGAACTTTATTGTATATGCTTTTTATCTAGCGCATTATTAGTAAGCGCAGGCTTGGCTGGAGGTTGTGTCGAGGAAGAAACTAGTGCATTCTCTCACCCATCAACGATAAATTCATTGCGCGTGCTTGGTATAAAAGCCGATCCGCCAGAGATTGCCTTACCTGCGCCCGATTCGAAAGGTGAAGGTATTCTGAAAAAAACTTCGCTACTGACATCGTTGGTGGCTAGCCCAGGGTTTTTAGATAATCCGGCAAAGCGATCTTCCGTACTTTATTTCGCGTGTACGCCCAATTTGGAAGATTCCGACGACTCTTGCATTCAAGGTGATAGTTGGCAAGATCATCCTGTTGCTCTGCTTGAGAAAACCATTTCCCATATATCTTGTACACCTGGCAATTCTTCGAGTTACGAATTGGGAATTGGGAAGGTTGGCGAGTTTTCGTTCTCGGGAATTGATTCCTGCGATGCCACTGGGTGCAGCGCGGCGCGAATTCAACTCGACTCAGCCATATCGCTTTCCACCCCAACATACACTATCCCCGACAATTTAAGACTCAATGAACTTCCATCCAACCACCCCCGAAGGTTTTTGGGGATTAAAGTATCCATTTTGGCGTTTGCAATAGATGCTGCACCTGAAGAACTTGTTTCTGGCAGCGATTGGTGTGCAGCCTTGGCAAACGTTCCTAATCAGTTGAAAACCACGTTAAAGGATCGAAAACAAGTTATTACTGTTAAATATATTCATATTCGCGGCCCAGATTCCGATGATGCCCCAAATCAAAATCCAAGTATTGAAGGAATAGAAGAATTCGAACGGACCGATTACGGAATACGCTATGAGCCAAAATTTATTGAAACAGCGATCGACAACGAATCTTTTGGTCAGACCTTTACGTTGCGTGATTCTAACGGCCAACCATTAGAAACCGCGCAAGAGCATTGGCGATTCTCATGGTTTACTACTTCCGGCTCTATTCATGGAGGCTATTGGATTCCTCTTGCTTCTCCTAGCCCTACACGAGCCCAAATCTACCTAGTAGTACGCGATGAGCGAGGTGGATTAGAATGGGCTACAAAAAAAATAGCAATTCCTTAAAAGAAGGCTCGCGAAAAAGGTGTAGTAGGAGAGTTGGGAGTGGGATCGACTTCCGGCACGAGTGTCATGAATTTCCGCGCGCTGTCGAGGGTCGGCTCGCCTATGTCAGGGCAATAGGACCACGCAACTTTTTTTGGATGTCGCGATAATGCGCTACCCAACTGCCGTGAAGCTAATGAAGTCATCGATAACATAACTTAGCAGGCATAGGAGAAGTCGCGTGACAAGTGTTGTTTGTACCTGCACTGAGACAAAGGGAGAGAATTCATGAATGCGAAACCAAGCGGCAAGGTAAATACGAACCCTTACAAGAGAGAGATTAACTTGACTTCCCCACCGCCAGGGGGCTCAGGCTCCAAACCCGGATACAGCGGCTCCAAGGCCGGCTCCAAACCCGGATGCAGCGGCTCCAAGGCCAGCTCCAAACCCGGATGTAGCAGCTCCAAGGCCGGCTCCAAACCCGGATATAACCCCGACCTTGGAATCTCCGAAGCCGACTACTGGAGCGGCTATGCCAAAATCTGCAATACACTCTGCGAATACCTTGAAAACAAGAACTTGACCGACTCCCAAGCCGATCACTTAGCCAAGGAAGACCCCTACGCAATTTTTCGCAAAGCCGGCTCCGAATCGACGCGATTGGCCGATAAGGAACTCTACGAAACCTTCCGCAAAGAACGCTCCAAAGCCGAGCACATGATAAGCTCCAAATCCCACTCCAAAGGCGAATACAGCGCCGACGCCAAAGCTGGCTCTAGCGCAGACGGTTCCAACTGAACGAGCGATCCTGAAAGAGAACCACCGCGATTTTGGAGAGCAGACGATGCGTGGTTCTTACATCAGCACCTGTTCCCCTAAAATCAATATCTTGTTTGCCAATGGCGCCCGTACTTGGGCATTACGGCAGCCACCGAAAAAATTCGCATGAGCAGTTTGCCCGAATTGTGGAAATACCAGAACAGTTATTGCATTTGTTATTGCATTTATTTAAGAGCCAACTATCACTTGTAAAATTCTCGCCCATTCGGGTTGCAAATTACCGGGCCTCCATGCGCGAAATCGCGCTGTTCGTTCGTCTCTTGCCTTCTCTTCTTACATTTTTGGCAATATTTGGCTGCCATAGTAGTACAGGTTTGTCTCCTTGCCTTGTTTGTCCCCTTTCCGACAACAACTTACCCTAATTTTTGTTCTCATTGTGGCCTTTGACTGACTTTCGATACTTATACAGATTTCACATTTTCCGCTTTGATTTTCCTATTCCTCAAAAGATAGCGCAATTGATATTCGGGAGTGGATCAATGGACCACACAAGTAGCTCGCTTGATCCGCGCCTAAACATGTAAGAATATTTATAATTATAAGATTTTTTACAACATATTGAACGATCAACCCGTGGCCAACCAGTACTCATCGCCATGAAGGTAACGATATTGGTTTCACAAAAATCACTTTATTTTTTTCACTGATGGTGCAATCGTCAAGAATACATTGACCAAATTGAGGATTTTATGAAGCTTCATCTTTTTGTCTTGCCTATGTTGGCTGCAATTATTCAGCTAAGTGCGTGTGAACCAGATTTTCCACTGAGCTGCAAAAGCAACGGGAATTGCCCAAAAAATGCTTATTGCCACGAAGAAACCTGCGTTGCAGCCAATTGTGATATCGACGCTGACTGTCTTGGGGGGCGAACTTGCCTTAATAATATTTGTCAAACCACTATTTCTGGCGTGATAATCGACCAGGCGGGAGTAGTAATGCCGGGAGTTACGGTCAGCCTCAATACAGACAGGGAGACGCTCACTAATTCTCGCGGAGTTTTTCTTTTCGGCAGTTTGGAAAAAGGTAGCTACACCATAAAACCTTTGCGGCCAGGTTATAGCGTTAGCCCGGAGAGCAAGTCTCTCACGGTAAATAGCGCCAGCGTGACAGGGGTAGATTTCCAGACAACAGCGCACTCTCTTACTTTGGTAGCAGGCGTTCTTTCTGGCCAGGGAAATGTTGATGGCATTGGATCGGACGCCCGCTTTGGCGGTCCTGGCCGGTATAAATGGGACAACTTGCAAGAACCGGGGTTAACCGATATCGCGGTTGATAGAGAGGGGAACCTTTATGTAGCCGATCGCGCAAACCACACTATTCGGAAAATAATCACCTTGGACCGTAAAGTGAGCACTCTAGCAGGGAAAGCGGGAAGCGCAGGAAGTAATGATGGAGTGGGCACTGGCGCTCGGTTTGAATTCCCGAGCGCAGTAGCGGTAGATAAAGATTTAAACGTCTATGTTGCTGACTATGGCAACCACGTTATCCGAAAAATCACCCCGCACAACCAAGAAGTCACTACTTTAGCAGGAGCCTCTGGTAAGCCGGGAGAGGATGATGGTGTGGGGAGTACTGCTCGTTTTAAAAATCCTTCCGGGATTACGGTGGACAAAGATGGATATATATACGTAGCAGATTCTGGCAACCGCGCTGTCCGTAAGATTGGCCCTAGCGGCAAGGTAAGTACCTTTGCGAAAAATGATAGCTTCGACAAGCTCCGTTCGCTAGCAGTAGACGAAAATGGGAACCTCTATGTGTCAGATTACAGTCAGGAATACTGCTGTATTTGGAAAATAGATGCCACCGGCTCGGTCAAAATTTTCGCAGGTAAAGAAATGGGCTACGAAGATGCGAAAGGAACTGCTGCAAAGTTTAAGTGGCCCAGCGGTTTGGCTGTAGATAAGGAAGGCAATGTCTATGTAGCTGACCGCAACAATCATCTCATTCGCCAGATTTCTCCTGAGGGAGTGGTAAGCACGTTGGCGGGAAAGGCAAACTATTCTGGCAGTATTAATGACGTAGGCGCTAAAGCTCGATTTAACAAGCCGACTGGCGTAGCTGTGGACAATAAAGGGAATGTCTATGTAGCTGACTATGGAAATCGTGTCATTCGCAGGATCGCTCTCTCTAGCAAAGAGGTTAGTACAATAGCAGGAAAGGCTGGTGGCGAGAGTGGCGCCGCCGATGCTACGGGTAATAATGCTCGGTTCTATTCTCCGGAGAGCTTAGATTTGGACAGCACAGGCAATATTTACGTTGCAGATACGCATAATTACACTATTAGGAAAATCGAGCCTGACGGAAAAGTCAGTACTATTGCGGGAAGCGCAAGAACCCCGGGAGTTTCAGATGGCCCAGGAAGCACTGCTCTTTTCAAGAGCATATATGACATAAGTTTGGATGCGAGCGGCAATATTTATGCTGCCAGTCACCACACTATTCGGAAGATCACTTTTGCTGGCGATGTTAATAATGTTATTACCTTCGCAGGAAATAGTGGAGATAACGGAGACCAGAAAGATGACGGAAGCGGTAGTACTGACGGATTAATTGAAGAAGCTCGGTTCAACATTACCTCTGGCGTTGACTTGGATAATGCCGGAAATATTTACGTGGCAGACCACAGAAATCACACCATTCGGAAAATTACTCCTGAAGGGATAGTAAGTACTTTGGCTGGAAAGGCGGGTGTACCCGGAAATTCAGATGGTATAGGTACTGCCGCAAGTTTTAATTACCCTCGCAGCTTGGTCGTAGATAGTTCCGGATATTTATACGTGACCGACCGTGACAACCATACTATCCGTAAAATTTCACCACAAGGCGAAGTAAGCACTTTGGCAGGAAAAGCAAACGAAAAGGGCAACGCTGATGGTGCTGGCCCCAATGCTCGGTTTGATACCCCTATTGGAATTACCACAGATGGTTCTGGCAATTTATACGTGGCTGATAGCGAAAATCACACCATCCGTATGATTACTCCCCTAGGTACGGTGAGCACTATTGTTGGTATTGCCGGACATGCTGCCAATACTTTGGGCCCCCTCCCCGCTTCCCTTTCCTATCCCCTAGGCGTGAGGGTCGATCCCCAGGCCAGAAATCTCTACATCACCTTAAAAGATGCTGTTCTTCAACTGGAGCTTTAAATAATCCGCAAGTTTCACGCTTGCTTTATCAATAATTTCTCGTTTGCCAAAAAGCTTTGATTTGATGGGAAAAGAGGATAACAAACCAGCGAGCATTTTACTTAGAGTTTTACCAGCTATACATAAGACTCATTATAGGGCTCTGAAAATAGTCAAAGATGATCTGACAAAAAAATTTTTCAATGAGTAATCTGTATAGTACAGTAGCTAATTTATATAGCATCAAAAAAGAGCATTCTACATAGATTAAAGGTTAATAAATATATGTCAAAAGTTAGTGCACGGTACTTTTCCATTGTTAGCAATACTTTTGTTTTACAAGGATGCAAAGAGGAATTTCCTTTTAGTTGTTCTGGTAATGGACATCCTCACCGTCCTGAAGGACGGTGTCTCCAATATCGTTCGGAAATAGGACTCTAAAAGTGGAAATCAGAAAAGGAAAATTTTTCTGGATTTGAATCTACGCGAAGCGTCGCTTGCGTTAATATCTATAAAAAAGGATTCACAATAGTCAGGCGATTTTCAATGTGTAACGTATGATGCATGTCTTCCGAGTAAAGTATATCGCAATTTGCCAGAAGCGCGGATGCTATAATTAGTGCATCCCAATTAGATAATGTATGCCGAATGGCAATCTGAGCGCTTTTGCGAACAGTAATTTCGTCAATCGGCAAAACGTCAGTGCGAAGCATTACGCTGTCAGCAAATGCATAGGCTTTTTCCCGAGAAAATTTAAATTTTCTCAAACATACATTGATTGACTCATTTATTACCTGTGTACTGAGCATTGGATGCGTTGCAACAATATCACGAGAAATATTTTTCTTTTTGGTCTCTATTCCAATTAAATATAGAATAATATTTGTATCAACGAATACTTTGGCGGTCATAACATTCATCTCGATCAAATTGACCATCAAAGACTAAACCATATTGATCGAATTCGGTCATATCTGTATCAATTTTTTTTTCAACATGTTTATGTTTTAGATAACCTATAAAATCAAGTACTTCTCGCGCCTCTGTTTCAGGCAACAACCGAGCTTCTTCAAAAATTTTTTCCACAGTATTCATAGTCTAGTACCTTTAGTTCCTCTACCTATAGTAGGTCAAGTCTATGTTGTTGGCTAACTTTGATTGAGCAAATAGGCATGAAGCAGCTAGTCACCACGGTATCTTCTCACGCTGACATGGTAATAACGAAAAGAACCGACTCAAGGCGTCGAGCTCATGAAAAATTTGCCAAGTTTATCAATTTTTCTATCCCAGAGGACCCCCACGTTTAGGGTCCGACAACGAATCCTATGTAAAGTTGATAGGGCTAGAAGTAAAAATTTGACTGGATTTCGGCCATGAAGTTAGGCGTTTCTTCCGTCGCGCAAAAAGCTCATGCTCAAATCGCTCAATCGTGGGAAGTTTGGTGTCGAGTGGTTCTGGCACACGGACGAGCTGATACTCAGCAACCCCCATTGGCTTGGCGATTCCTGAGAAAGCGCATATTCTCCCGACGAGTCGATTTTTGGTCTTGCAAGGACAGGGAATTACCTCCTATTTAGGGCCGCGGGGTGTGTATTTGGCTGGGAGCGGCTAGAAATGCTAGATAGAGGTGCTATATTCTAGTCATAACGACTAATTTTTGGAGGCCAGATGCTTTTAAATTCTGACCAAGAGCTCAACAACTGTTGGCAGCTTCAAGATGCCAAGGCGCATTTTTCTGAAGTAGTACGGCGTGCGCAGAATAGTGGACCGCAGCATGTTACGGTGCATGGTCGGCAGTTATACTCTCATAATCCGATTACGCTCGGCTTAAAGGAGAGCGTTCTGGAAAGCAGCTAGTTGATTTGTTAGCAAACACTTATCTTGAGGACGTTGAATTTGAACATGCTTCTGTTCGTGGCTCAGTACGGAACGTCGAGTTATGACCGGCTGGCTTTTGGATACGAATGTTCTCTCAGAGTTGCGACGTTCTCAACCAAATAAGAAAGTCGTTGCTTTTATTAGTGAACAGATACTTGATAAATTATACGTAAGCACAGTTACCTTTGCCGAAATTAGATTTGGTATTGAATGTGTTACCGAGGCTACACGTCGCTCAGAGCTTGAGCTTTGGCTTGAAAACCAATTACGTCCGATGTTTGAGGATCGTATATTGCCAGTTACTGAAGATATTTTACTAAAATGGCGTTTAATTATTGAAGCCGGTCGTAAACGTGGTCATACATTTGCTCATCCCGATGTACTAATTGCAGCAACTGCTGCTTTTCATGGGCTTACTGTGGTATCGCGGGACGAGTCCGAATTTATTGCGGCTGGTGTTGCGACTCTAAATCCTTGGGTTGGCTAATAGTGTTACTTTCCACTTTTAGAATTAATGAATGAAAATGAAATCTTGCGGTATAATACCTGTCGATTTCTATAAAGACACACTCCGCCGGCAGACGGGGGGGGTTCATTGGTAATTACCAATGAAAATTATGGTAAAGGACTGGAAGTCAAAATTTGGCCGGATTTGCGCCTCTGCATTCTAACTTTTTCTTTAAGCTCATATCTGCCCATCCTTACCATTCAAGTCAGGCAGAAGCTTAACTTAGCAATGGTCTAAAAAACGGCGTCCACTTCGGTCCTAAGGGGTTCACTATAAACTTCAAGAATTGGCCAAAGATCAAGCTTTGCATATGCTTGAAAAATTGATGTTTTTATGTTTTTTAGAGACAAGATTAACTATTCTAAGTGAGGCGTTATTTATGAAGAAATCAAAATTTGTCTTAATCGGATCCTTTATTGCTGTCAGTGTCATCGTAGGATTTTTTGTTGGTCGAGCTCGAGCGGATGGCAATTCAAGTACTTCGTCAATGACATATTCTGGCGTATTGACTGATTTGAATGGAGTGCCCTTGGCTGGTTCAAAAAATATTCAGATCCAGTTTTGGGGGCAGCAAGCGGGCGGCGAGGTTCCGCTTTGTTTAGCTTCGCAGTCGTTTGATAATTTAACTGCAGGTATTTTTCAAATTCAATTACCAGATAAATGCATTGATGCAATTCATTCAAATTCAGATGTGTGGGCAGAGGTAATAGTCGATGGCGCTAGTCTTGGCAGGAGTCAACTGGGAACAGTTCCGTATGCTGTCGCCGCGTCATCAGCGGTAGGTCCTTTAGCAGACCGCGTTATTCCGCCTGGAATGATAGCGATGTTTGCTGAAGCTTGTCCTTCTGGCTGGGCGGAGTATTCACCTATGCGTGGACGTTTTCCGCGCGGCGAGCCAAATGGAGACGTTGCAGATCTCAATAAAGGAGGGAACGATGACGCGATTGTAGTAGCGCATACTCATGGTGCAAGTGGAGAGGCAAAACAATCAGGGCAGCATAATCATACAATAAATGCGCACATTGGCTGGGGGGCAGGGTCGCTGGGCTCCGGTTATGGGCGAGCAGATGGCAATAGTCCGGCGCATATATGGTCCTCATATTCAGAGCAGGCAGGCGTACACACTCACGATCTTTCTATATCAATTGCATCGATAGGCTCATCCGGGGCTGGTGCAAATATACCTAGATATCAGGAAGTTATTTTTTGCGTAAAAAAATGATAAAGGATGTCGTCGTTGGATAGGCGCGTTCCTTGACAAGAACTTGTGGGTTATGCGTATGTAAAATTCGCGTTTAAGCCCATTGTTAAGGAATTTTTTTGTGATGTGACGAGAACCCCTCCTTGTACCGAACATGTCCGGTATCTGTTGAAAGACACACTCCGCCCAGACTTGTTTTTCTCGGATCACCTTTATTGCGCGAATAGCCAGCCTTGGACATCTCTACCTTGCAGAAAACCGGATATTTCTACTTTGGCCTGACATGAAAAAATGTGGAGTCAAAAATGTCCGGTTTTTGCGTAATGGAACATCACCAGAGAACTTGGACAAATACTGTCACGATGGTGACCAGAAGGGTTCTGTCGCATTAATTGACACAGAGTTGAAATTCACTTATTGTTAAATATATGCACTTGAAGTAAATATAGTAAAATCAACAACAGGTTAGCTTATTCAATACAACGGTATCCGCGACAAGAACTACCGCCAGCCCATCTATTAAACATTTGTCCATATCCCGCATTCGGAAATTTCCTTGCATATTCTCTTATTTTTTCTGCATATAATTTTCGGTTTAATTGGTTTTCACGAAAACTAAAGCGATGTTTTTCTCGATGTAATATCGCATCAGCAATGGCAATAGTGAGAACGGTGTCATCGGTAAAACGGCAGAATCTACTAAATAAGGAAAATTCTGTTGTCTTGATGCATTGTGCCTCGTATATCGATCCAATGATATCGCCTACTATCGATCCCAGCATAAGATTTCCTGTTTAGCCCAGGTTTGGGCTTTAATAAGGCGATACTTCAGCCAAAAGCTCGCTGTGCGAACCAAGCCGGGCCAATCTGAGACTATCTAAGTTCGACTTTCGGTAAATCAACAGCAGGTCTGGCCTGACGTGGCATTCGCGTAGCCTGCCCAATTTCCGGAAAGGTCGTGATCGTGGTAGCGCGCATCCAAGGATTGATCGGTCGCTAGCGCTAGCAGCACCGAATTAAGCGCGTTATTCAGTGTAGCGCGATGCTGACCCTTGGCCTCCCGCTTGTAATCGCGTTTGAATGCGGAAGAGCGTTCAATCGTCCGCATGCAGATCTGCCATCAAGTCGTTAACGCTGGCGAACTTCTTGCCCTTGCCAGCTTCCAGCTCGGCAATCGCCTTGCGCGTGGTGGCATTGGGCACCTTAACATCGAAAGGCAAGCGGTGTTCGTCGGCGATTCGTAGCATCAGCAGACGAATGGCATCGGAAATCGACAATCCCATTTCTTCAAGCGCGCTGGCAGCTCGCTCCTTGGTTGCGGTGTCGATGCGAGCGCGGACGTAGGTATCGGCGGTGCTCATTAGTGACTCTCCTTAAGTCCATCGTAGTCACATTGTGACTACAGTGCAAGCATTTGAATTGCCAAAAGACGTCTATGACCTACTCTGGTCTTTCCGTTTTCTTCTGATGCAATATGGAACTAGTTTTGGGGCAACTGTAATCGAAATCGATGCTAATCAAGGAATGCTTAAACTTAGGCGAGAAGCGGACGGTAAAGAAGTCGAGAGACCAGCTTTGAAGGTATACAAAGCCTAAATTATAAAACTGCGATACGCACTTGATCGAAAAAAAATAAAATGAGGCAATAATGCAGCCCCATTTTATTAAGGTTCGGGCGCTACAGTTGTTTATGTTTCATTTCAAGGACCGACAGGTCACTTTGTGTAAAACATCTTACATAATAGCATATGCTAAAAAATCGTCAGAATGTGTGTTTTTTTATTCTCGATCCTCAGGGACTTCTACGACCCATATGAGTCAAAAAAGTCACTTGGTAATCCTTGCGCAAACTTAAAAACGGCTTTATTTTTACCGTGTAACTGTATTTTTTACAGTAACATTGAATTAACATACTTGGAGCAATAATTGCAAGGTTTGTATTCTTATAATCGTTAAACGATGCCTATAGAGGGCTTCATGGGACATCAAAAACCTGCTCTCGTTCGTCGCTTTACTTTTTTTGGTGAGCCGGTAAAGATCAACATCGACAAAAGCGGTGCGAATACGGCTGCAATTGAATCGTATAATAAGGACAACTGCACCAGTATAGAAATTCGACAGAACAAATATCTAAACAACATTGTTGAGCAGGACCACCGCTTCATCAAAAAGAAAGTTCGTACAACATTAGGTTTCAAGAAGTTCCATGCTGCTCAGGCCACTATCGCAGGAATTGAAGCTATGCGTATGATCAAAAAGGGGCAATTACGCCCTGAATATAGCAAAAACCGAAATGCGGTAGAGCAGTTTTACTCCCTCGCAGCGTAATTCATTAGTACATAAATAGCCTTTATGCTGGTGTTCTATACCACATATCAGTTAATGCGACAGAGCCGCTATTTCTCGATTGAAACGGCTGGATGATGGTAATTACGAATACTCTTTAAAATATCCGCTTCCTAATGGTTCGTATAAATTGGTTTTGTCTGGTCAGCAATTAATGGCTCGCTTAGCACTCCTGGTGCCTCGTCCTAAAATCCATCTTGTCAAATATTATGGTGTTTTTGCATCTAATTCGAGCTGGCGAAGTTCGATTGTTCCTTCTTCTTGCCCCGAGTCCAATACATCCGATCCTACA